>DATNEC010000575.1:0-4262 GCA_035606815.1 Pirellulales bacterium | reverse complement strand
ACGTCGAACTGCCAACCGTGCCAAGGACAAGTCACGATCGCCCCGCACAGCGCGCCCTTGGCCAAGGGGCCGCCTTGGTGCGGGCAGACCCCATCCAAGGCGTGAAAGGCGCCGTCGACGTTGAACAGTGCCACGATCCGCTCGCCGACGACGCGCTCGATTCCGGCGCCCGGCGGGCAGTCGTCGATGTCGGCAACGCGAATCCAGTGGGCCATGATGTCGTACGAACGAGCGGGTCGCGGCAGGCGAATTCACCGATTATAAGGCGGCCCGGCGAAAGCGACCACCTGCGAGCGCTCAGGCCGCCAGCTTGCCGCGCCGCTTGGCCGGCCGGTTGTCTTTCCAGCGGCGATGCAGCCACCAATATTGCTCGGGGGCCCGGCGAATCACGCTCTCCAGATGGCTCGTGTACCACTGCGTGAGTCGCGGCACGCTCTTCACGCAGTCGTCGCCGCTGCGCGGATCGGCCGACGCCTCCAACCCCATCCGGTAGTGCAGCGGTCGCCCGGCCCGCTCGCCATAACCTACGACCAGCGGCGCGTCGTGGTTCAAGGCGAACAAGGCGATCGCCTTGTGGGCCGACGCGGGCCGACCGAAGAAATCGACCCAGCAACCCTTGCTGCCCGCATACTGATCGGCCAGAAACGTCATGGGCAGCCCGCGCGCCAACGTTTCGACGATTTGCTCGTAGCCCCCTTTTTTGGGAATCATGTGCTGCCCGGTCCGGCTGCGGAAGCGATTGAGAAACGCATCGATCCGCGGATTATCGAGCGTGCGGGCGACGGTGTAGGTCGGGAACCCCAGGATGCCGAGCAAGTAGCCGGCCATTTCGAAATTGCCGAAGTGCGCGGAGACGATAATCACCGGCCGGTCGCTCAGCAACAGACCGGTCAAGCGGGGCGACGCATCTCCGACGAATTGCAGGTACTCGCGCCAGTTGGTCTCGTGGATCTTCCGCGGCGCGTGGGCGATCTCGACCACCAGCAGGAACAAATGCTCCCACATCCGCCAGGTCAATTGCCGCCGCTCGGCGTCCGACATCTGAGGAAAGGCGTGCCGCAGATTGTCGTCGAGCGTCTTCTCCCGCACGCACAGCACGCTGGAGAACAGCGTCGCGAGTCCGGCCGCGACTTTCTGGCAGGTTTCCATCTGCAGGGCTTGGACCACGCAGATAAAAACCCGCACCGCCACGTAAACCATGTATTGCAGCAATCCTTGCATCGGCCGAATTCCGCTTCCTTGCGTTCCCTTGTAGAAGTCCGTCGCCGGGGCAGGACGGACCAGGAGGTCCATCCTACAGCCGTGGCCGGCATTGTCCCGGCGCGGCGCCGAATGAGTCAACCCCGACATTTCGGCCCGCCGGTTCGGCATCAGGGGAGCCGCATCGGCTGTCGATTTCGTCAGGTTCGCGGACGCGGCGCTTGCGCCGAGCGGCTTGGGTCGAGCGACCGCCCGCGGCGCCTGCATCGCTCAAACGCTACAGCCGACATAGCCTCTACCGCCACAGATGGCTACGCCCGCGCGGGGCCGGTTCCGCTTTTCGGCGCGAAAGCGACCGGTCGATGAAGATTCATGGAGCGATGACGGCGGGTCGTGCTCGCCGATCGGTGCGGCGCGAAACAGGGCAAACGCCAGTCATGCGCAATTCGACCCTCACTTTGGCTTGCATGGCGATTGCGGCGGCATTCGCCGGCCGGCCTGCGAACGCCGCCGACGCGACGCGCGGCGTCGATCCGACCAAGTGGGGCAGCATCGAATACTTGAACCTTTGGACGCCCGGCCCGCCGCTGCCCTTTCCGCTCGTTACGACGGGCGACGCCGCCGGGGCCGGCCACCTCGGCGCCTCCTCGACGCGCGTGCTGTTGGGGAGCGGGCCGATGTCGATCGGCAGCTTTCCGGCCGGCCGGGTGACGGCCGGCGCCTGGTTCGACGACGACGAAAACTTCGGCGGCGAGTTCACGGCCTTCTTCACCGGGCTGCGCGCGGCGCATTTTCAAGCCGCCGGCAACGCCTCCGGCGGCCCGCTGCTGGCGATTCCCTTCGTCGACGTCAGTGGCACCGCGCCGCAGGAAAGCTCGCTCGTGATCTCGCAGCCGGGCGTGCGCAGCGGGCGAATCTCGGCCGACGACGCCAACATCTTCGGCGGACTGGATCTCCACGGGCTGATCAATCTCAGTGACTTTTTGCCGAACGACCACAACCGCCTGGCCTTGCTGGCGGGCCTCCGAACGCTGTTCTTCAAAGAGCGGTTCCAATTCGACAGCGTGACTACCGACATGTCGGGGCTGACGCTCGGGCACAACGACATCTTCATGGACCAAGACAACTTTTTCGGCGGAGACCTCGGCCTGCGCGGCAGCCGGCGCTTCCAACGATTCTCCGTGGAACTGACCGGCAAGGCGGCGATCGGCGTCACCACGCAGACGCAGTACGTCACCAGCCAAGGCAGTCTGCCGTTCTTTCCCGCACGCATGGATTTCGCCGCCCGCGACGGGCTGTTCACGCAGCCGACGAACATCAGCTACACGTTTCCGCATCGCACGTTTTCGGTCGTGCCGGCGGCGCGGCTGCGCCTCGGTTACGACCTGACCGACCACATCCGGTTGACGGTCTCGTATGAAGCGTTTCTATGGACGCGAATGATGCGCCCCAGCGGGCAGCTCGACCGCGAACTGAATCTCAGCCAGACCTTCGGGCCGCTGGCCGGCGCCGCGCGGCCGACGCTGCAGAGCAGCCACACTGACTTCTGGGCTCAGGGCTTCACCGCCGGGCTGCAGTTCAACTATTGAGGCATCTCCCTACTTCGCCGCCTGCTCGTTCGTCGGCAGGGCGGGCGGGTCGAACTTGCGAATTTCCTGGCCGTTCTCGCCGTTCCATTCGTGCAGCACGCTGTCTTGCCCGCCGCCAAGGTGGATCTTGCCGTCGGGCGTGGTAGCGGCCGAGTACATGAAGTCGTTGCCGCCGCCGAAATTGCGCACGTTCTGGGCGTTGTCGACGTTGTGCAGCCGCACCGTCTTGTCGCCCGAACTGGTCAGCACCATTGAGGTCGGGCCGATGAAGTTGATCGACGTGACCTCCTTGCCGAAGCCTTGGATCGTGCGCAACTGGTCGCCGGTGACGAAATCCCAAATCTTGATCACGTTGTCGGCGCCGCAACTGGCCAACAACTTGCCGTCGGCCCGCCAGCGGACGCCGAGCACGTGATGCGTGTGCCCCTCGAACGAGCGCACGAACTTGCCGCTGGCGACCTCGAAGACCTTGACGAACTTGTCGGCGCCGCAAGAGGCGAGCAGCGCCCCGTCCGGCGAGAAGTCGATGCCGAACACCGTATCGCTATGCGCGTCGGTAAAGTCGCGCACCAGCGTTCCGTCAGCCACGTTCCAGAGCTTCAATTCCCCGCTGCGCGACGGGTCGCCGCTGCCCGAGGCCAGCACTTTGCCGTCCGGGCTGAAATCGAGCGCGGTCACGCGATCGACCAGCGGACTCATCATGCCGCCGCCGATCGTCCGCTCCCAGGCCCACTCGGGGTGGGCGTTCCAGACCACGGCCGTTTTGTCGGCCGAAGCGGAGATCAACTTGCCGTCGGCCGAATAAGCCAGCGCCAAGACCGGCGCCGCCTGGCCGACGTAGATCTCGCTGACCGCGCCGGTCTCGGCGCTGAAGGCGTGGATCAACTTGTCGTCGCCGCTGGCGGCCAATTCCATGTTGTCGCGCGAGAAGGCTACCGTGCGGAAGGGGAGCTCCGTGGCGGCGGCGGCCTTTTTGGCCGCTTCGAGTTCGGTCTCGGTCTGCTTGACCTTGGCCTCGGCAGCTTGCTGGGCCGCCTTGGCCACCGGAATGAAATCGGTGGTGCGTTTGGCGGCGGCGTTGGCGCCTTCGAGCGCCTTATCGCTGGCGACTTTGACGGTCTCCGCCGCCTTCAAGGCCGCATCGGCGTCGGTGAAGGCCTTGGTCTTGGCCGTGGCGTCGTCGTTGGCCGCCTTGAGCTTCGCCGCGGCGTCGGTCGCCACTTTTTCGGCTGCGACCTTCGCGTCTTGAGCGATTTTCAATTTGGCCGCCGCATCGACGGCCGCCTTTTCGGCCGCCACGTTGGCGTCCTGGGCCGTTTTCAACTTGGCCGCGGCGTCGACGGCCGCTTTCTCGGCAATCACGTTGGCGTCTTGGGCCGCTTTCAGCTTGGCGGCGGCATCGGCGGCCACCTTGTCGGCGGCTTGCTTGGCCTTGGCCAAGTCCTGGTTGTTGGCGTCGCCGTCGGCGGCCGC
>DATNEC010000567.1:0-4051 GCA_035606815.1 Pirellulales bacterium | reverse complement strand
GATCTTTGGCGTCTCGCAAGTGGCTGCTCGCCGTCGTGGGCGGCGGCCTGTTGTGGACGGGGTTCGACGCTGTTGCGCGAGAGTGGAGCGATAAGTCGGGAAAGTTTCACGCCGAGGCGGAGTTCGTCGCGGCCCGAAAAGGCAAGGTGATTCTGGAAAAGGCCGATGGGTCGGTTATCAGCATTCCTCTGGAAAAGCTTAGCGAGGCGGACCAGGAGTACGTCCGCTCTCAAACGGGCGAGAAACCGGCGCCTGCCCCGACAAAAACCGAAGCCCTGCCGGCCGGCGATAAGTTGGCCGAAGCCGCTCAAGCCGTGCTGCGAAGGAGTTGCTACCGCTGCCACGGACAAGAGGGGGCCAGCGAAGGCGGCTTCAATTTCGTGTTGAACCTCGAGAAGCTCGGCCGCACGCACGTCAAGCCGAAGCAGCCGGCCGCCTCGCTGCTGTTCGAGCGCATGACGGCGGACGACGACAGCGTCATGCCGCCCCCCGACGAGGAGCCGCGGCCTAGCGCAGCCGAGATTGCGACGATCAAAGCCTGGATCGAGGCCGGCGCGCCGGCGATCGCCGCCGCACAGACCCGCGACTTCGTCACGAACGATCAGGTCATGAAGTACATTCTCGCCGACGTGCATGAGGCCCCGGAGCGCTCGCGGCGCTTCCTGCGGTACTTCACCTTGACGCATCTCTACAACGCGGGCGTGTCGGACGATGAATTGCGGACCTACCATAACGCCTTCTTCAAGTTGATCAACAGCCTGTCGTGGAACACCGAGTTGCTCGTGCCGAAAACGATCGACCCGGCGGGGACGATCTGGCGCATCGATATTCGCCAGGTCAATTGGAGCGGCGAAGTCTGGGAGCAGGTGGAAGAGGCCAACCCGTACTTTTTGAACCTGACCACGCGCGACGCCCTGGCTTGCTACGAAGCCACCGAGTGCAAGATGCCGCTGGTGCGGATCGACTGGTTCGTGTTCGCCGCCTCTCAGCCGCCGCTGTATCATGCCATGCTCGGCGTTCCGGCGACCGACCAAGAACTGGAGCAGACGCTCAAGGTCAACGTCGAGGCCAATATCGACCAGGAACAGGCGATGCGGGCGGCGTTCAATCGCTCGGGAGTATCGCAGAACAACCGCTTGATCGAGCGGCACAAATCGCCTTACGGCAGCTACTGGAAAAGCTACGACTTCGGCGGCAACATCGACCGCCAGAACCTGTTCGAACACCCGCTAGGCCCCGGCGGCGACGAAGGTTTCAGGCACGACGGCGGCGAGCTCATTTTTACGCTGCCCAACGGCTTGCAGGGTTACATGCTCGCCGACGGCCAGGGGCAGCGGATTGAAAAAGGGCCGACCAACATCGTCAGCGACCCGAAACGGCCTGATAAAGCCGTGACCAACGGCGTCTCGTGCATGTCGTGCCACTACATGGGCGTGATTCCCAAGACCGACGAGATCGGCAGCTTCGTGCGGGCCAACCCCAAAGCCTTCGACAACGCCGACGACATCCTGGCCCTCTACCGCGAGCCGGAAGAGCTCAACGCCGTGCTCGAAGAAGACGCGAAGCGCTTCGCCGCCGCGATGGAGAAGATCGGCATCACCAGCCTCAGCCGTAGCGGCGAGCCGGTCTCCACGATGGCGTCGCGTTTCGAGCAAGAACTCGATTTGCAACTGGTCGCGTGCGAGTTCGGCCTCGTTCCGGCCGAATTCACGAAGCGCCTCAAAGCCTCGGAAGCCATGGCGCGCAGCTTCGGCGCATTGCTCGTCCCGGGCGGCACGATCAAGCGCGACTCGCTCGCCTCGCTGTTCGTTAACGCTGCCATGGAATTCGGCCTGACGAAGCAAGCGCAGGCCCGGCTGGCCGTTTCCTCTCGCAGTCCGCCTTCGGTCCGCTCTCGCCCGAACGACGACGGCAAGCCCGGCGAAGTCCGCCGCTTCGGCGACTTGCGCTGGGCGGTCGAGTCGCTGGCGTTCTCGCCGAGCGGCCGCTTTTTGGCCGCCGGCAAAAGCGACCGGGCGCTGCTGTTGTTCGACGTCAATGAAGGCGCGAAACTGGGAAACATCGAGGATCTCAAGAACCTCGGGCAGGTGAAGACGTGCCAGTTTACGCCCGACGGCTCGAAATTGTTGGCCGGCGGCTACTCGGGGCAGATTCTAATCTGGACCGTCTCGAAAGAGGGGCTATTGAAGCCCGCGGGCCAGTTCGTCGGACACTCGAAAGAGTTGAACTGTATCGCGATCTCGGGCGACAGTCGGTTCGCCATCTCGGGCGGTCGCGACAACATGCTGCGCTATTGGCAAATCGACAATGGAAAAGAGCTGGGGGCGTTCACGGGCTTCAAAGGCGCCGTGAAGGCTTGCCATCTCTCGTCCAACGGCCGCAACGCCCTGGCTACCGATGGCGCCACTCTCCTGCTCATCGACCTGAAAAAAGACCAAGTCGTGAAGCAGACCTCGCTCACTCGCTCTTGGTCTTCGGGCCAGGCCGCGGCCTTCTCGCCCGACGGCCGCTTCGTCGCGGCCGGCGATTCCTATGCCATCCGGCTCTGGGAACTCAAGACGGGCAAGGAGCTGCCGAAGCTCCAAGACAACGAAATCCAGTGGAGCGCCGCCTTCACCCCGGACAGCACGCGGCTCGTCAGCGGCGGCTCGGGCAAGGTCAACGTCTGGGATGTTCGCAAGCAGCGCAAAATCCACTCGCTCAGCACGGCCGGCAGCGGTTACGTGCAGTGCCTGGCGACCTCTCCCGACAACAAGCACGTCGCCGCCATAACGAGTTCTTCCGGCCAGGATTTGCAGATTCTTCGCATTCCGGGGGCGGAGAGATAGCGCGTCACTTTGCGCTTAACCCGGGCTGAAGAAGAATGGCGGCCAGATAGACCCGGCCTCGCCTACCGGGAGGCTGACGCCTCCCGCTCGCCAACTTGATGACAGCCGCTAAACCAACTCTCGAATTGGCTGCGCGTTATCTTCGACCAAATACTGCGGCCGGCCGTTCAAGTCGGCCAGCGTCGTGGAGTTGGGGTCGATGCCGAGATTGTGATAGAGCGTCGAAAAAACCTCGGGGAAGGTGACGGGCCGGTCAATCGCTTCGCCGCCCAGTCGGTCGGTGGCGCCGATCGCTTGCCCGGTGCGCATGCCGCCGCCGGCCAGCAGAGCGCAGCTTACGCGCGGCCAGTGGTCGCGGCCCGAGTTGCCGTTGATCTTCGGCGTGCGGCCGAACTCGCCCCAGGCGATCACCGTCACGTCACGGTCCAACCCGCGCTCGTGCAGGTCGTCGACCAAGGCCGTGATCGAGCGGTCGAGCGCCTCGCTGTCTTCCTTGCAGCGGTCGAACGTCGAGCCGTAGGGGTGGCCGTGCCAATCCCACTTGCTGTAGTTGAGCGTGACGATCCGCACGCCCGCCTCGACCAGCCGCCGCGCCAGAAGCATGCTCTGCGGCACGCGCGGGGCGCCGTTGCCGTCGATGAACACCGTGGCGTCGCCCACGCCGTACCGCTCGACCGTCCGCGGATCTTCTTGCGACACGTCGAGGGCCTGCACCAGCCGCGACGACGTGAGAATGCCCATCGCCTGCTCGGTGAAGGCGTCCATGCCGGCCATCTTGCCGCTGGCGTCGGCCTCGCGGCGGAAACGGTCGAAGCCGGCCAGCAGAGTTTTGCGGTCGCCGAGCCGCTCGGGCGTGACGCCTTGCAGCACCATGTCTTCGCGCCCCGGGCCTTGCGGGCGAAACGGCGCCTGGGCCACGCCGGCGAAGCCGGGGCCCGGTTCGTTGTACGGATCGTGCGAACAGGTATAGCAGAGGCTGACGAACGGCGGCACGCCGCGCGCCGCCGGGCCTTGCAACTTGCCGACCACCGAACCAAGCTGCGGCCAGCCGCCGAGCGCCGCCGGCTGCAATGTCCGCCCGGTGAAGCATTGATAGGCGGTATGGTCGGCCTGCGCGCCGACGATCGAGCGGATCGGCGTGAAGCGATCCATTCGCTGCGCCAGCCGCGGCAGATGCTCGGAGATTTCGATGCCCGGCACGTTGGTCGCGATCGGTTGATACG
>DATNEC010000560.1:0-11743 GCA_035606815.1 Pirellulales bacterium | reverse complement strand
CGCAACGCCGACGACTGCGGTTTGGTTCTTGCCGCGCTTCACGGCGCCGATCCGCGCGACGCGGCAGCGGTCGACCGGCCGTACGTCTGGCCTTCGCCGCGCGAGCTTTCCACAGTTCGAGTGGGGTATATCGCAAAGGGCGCCGAGGATGAACAAAGGGATGAGCTTCGAGTCCTGCGCGAACTGGGCGTGAAACTCGTCCCCGTCGAGCCGCCCAATTTGAAACGGGACTACAGACTGCCGGATAACGAGCTCGCGGTAGGGGTTGTCGCCTGCGAATCGGCCGCCGCGTTCGAGCACCTCACGCGCCGCGGAGGGCCCAAGGGCGTGAAGGGTTGGCCTCGGTACTTTTTGCTGGGCCATTTTCTAACGGCGGCCGATTATCTGAGGCTGAATCGGCTGCGGGCCATCGTCATGCAGCAATTTGACAAAGTAATGCAGGCCGTCGATGTCTTTCTTTGCGACGAAGGGAGCTTCAGCGACAATCCTGATGAAAAATGGAATTGGTACGCCAACCTGACCGGTCATCCAATGATCGTGCTGCCGAAGAAGTTCGAAGCGAAGGACGGTTTGCTGACGCCAAAACCGCAAATGATGATCGGCCGCGTTTACGACGAGAGCACGCTGCTCACGCTCGCCGACGCTTGCCAGCGGGCGTTCGGGCTCGCGCAACGTCCGCCGCTGGACCGATTCTTGGCCCAAAAGGACGAGATCCTCGCGGGCGAAGAGTTCCCCGACGAGAACCAATACTACGCCGACTGACCTACAGAATCCGCGAAGGCGCCAGTTCGGTGTCGCGCTGCAAGTATCGCGCGCCCCACAGCCAAAAAACTCCGCTCAGCAGGATTGCGCCCGAGACAGCCATGAACCCGAAGTTCATATTGCCCTCGAAGCGGTCGGAGATCGCCCCGATCAAGGGGGGCGAAATGGCGTCGCCCAGCAGGTGGATGATGAAAATGTTCAGCGCGTAAGCCGTGCTGCGGACGCCGGGATGCGTGACGTTGGCCAGAATCGTGTTGGTCGGGCCGGTGTTGAAGAACAAGCAGAACTCGGCCAGGAAGATGAAGATCCAGGCCCAGGGAAAGGGATGAAACGGCGCGAACAACACCATCAAAAAGCACGGAAAGCCCAGCAGCATGCCGGCGCCTGAAACCAGGAAGTAAGCCCCTGGAAAGCGCGCCGACAAGCGGTCGCCGGCCAGGCCGCCCAAGAGCGTCGCCGAAATGCCGGACACGACCGTCAAGGCGCCGAAAATCACGTTGACGCGGTCCAGGTTGGGTTCGCCGCGATACAGATGGATGTATTTGGGCATCCAAAAGCTGACGCCCCCAAGGGCGAACGTCATGGCCGTCATGCCCGCGCAGTTCAGCACGTAGGACGGCGTTCGCAGCAGCGTCAGATAATCGGCCAGCTTGACGCGGCGCCGGCTTCTCGTCGGCGAATCGCTCGCCCCGCGCGGCGGTTCGGGCATCAGGAAGCAGAGCAACCCGAGCAGAATCCCCGGCGGCACGACGAGATAGAACGCCCAACGCCAGTGCAAATGCTGGGCGGCGATGCCGCCGAGCACGTAGCCCAGCGCACTGCCGACGGGGATCGCCATATAGAACCAGGCCAGCACGCTGCCGCGACGTTGAATGGGATACAAATCCGCGATCACCGTCGGCGCGGCCGGGCCGTAGGCCGCTTCGCCGACGCCGACGGCCAACCGCGTCGCGAAGAGGACTGCGAAACTCTCGGCCCACCCCGAAGCGCCCGAGGCCAGGCTCCAGGCGATCACCGCCAGGCCCATCAGCTTCCAGCGAGAAAAGCGGTCGGCCAGCCAGCCGAACAGCGGCGCCGTAATCATGTAGGAAACGAGAAACGCCGTCGCCAGCGAGCCCATCTGCGAATCGGAACTGGAGAATTCGCTTTGAATCTTCGGCACCGCGGCAGCCAGCACGAAGCGGTCAACGTAATTCAGTAGGTTGATCGCCAGCAGCAAAGCCACCGACAGCCGGGCCATCCGCACCGCTGGCTTCGCATTTTCGTCGGTCGAACTCAAGCCGGGGCCTCGCCTAGGAGCAGATGAGAAAAGGTTATACAATTCGAGCTTCCCACTCCCCTCTCCCTTTGGGGGAGGGTTAGGGTGAGGGCCGTTGCATCGCCGATTGACGGCCAAGCGCCGTTACCGAGTCTCCCTCACCCCAGCCCTCTCCCAAAGGGAGAGGGAGTTAGAGCACGAGCCAACCCCTATCGTCGCGGAGGATTCTCGAATGTTGGGCGCCACTTTGCAAGCACCCGAATACATCGCCCGATTGCAGCACGAGCTTGCAAAGATCGATCACGCCGAAATGCACCAGATGGCCGATCTGATCCATGAAGCGTGGGAACGCGAGAAATTCGTGTTCATCTTCGGCAACGGCGGTTCGGGCACCAGCGCCACGCACATGAGCGAAGACCTGGGCAAAAGCTCGCTCCGCGAATGCGATCTGAACGACGAATCGAAGAAACGGCTCAAGGTGATGAGCCTGACCGACAATCTGGGCTGGATTCTGGCCGTCGGCAACGACTGCGGCTACGACCAGATCTTCGTCCAGCAACTGATGAATTACGGCGGCCCCGGCGATCTGGCCATCGCCATCAGCGGCTCGGGCAACAGCCCCAACGTGCTCAAGGCGGTCGATTGGGCCAACCGGCACGGCCTGAAAACCTTCGGCCTGACCGGCTTCGGCGGCGGCAAGCTCAAGCAGATGCAGCACGCCGGCCTGCACGTGCCGTTGGACGACATGGGCATGGTCGAAAGCATTCACTTGTGCGTGTTTCACTGGGTGCTGAACGACGTCTTCGCTCGCATCAACAAGGAAGGAAGGCATGTATCTCGGCATTGAGATCGGCGGCACGAAGCTGCAACTGGGCGTGGGTCGCGGCCGCGCCGCCGAACTCGTCGAACTCAAGCGGTTCGACGTTGCCGCCGACGCCGGGGCGGAGGGCATTTTGGCACGGATTCTGACCGCGGCCCCGCCGCTGATCGTCAAATATGGGGTTGAGCGCGTCGGCATCGGCTTCGGCGGCCCGGTCGACGCCGCCCAAGGCAAGGTCGTCGTCAGCCATCAGATCGACGGCTGGAGCAATTTTCCCCTGGCCCAATGGTGCCGAGACAAACTTGGGCCGCCGGCCGTGCTCGGCAACGACGCCGATCTGGCCGCGCTGGCCGAGGCCCGCTGGGGAGCGGGGCAGAGGCGAGACCCGGTGTTCTATGTCACCATCGGCACGGGCATCGGCGGCGGGTTGATCGTCGGCGGCCAGATTTACCGCGGCTCGGGCGTCGGCGCCGCCGAGATCGGCCATCTGCGGCCGGGCCTGCACGCCGACCGAGCGGAGGAAACGGTCGAGTCGGTGGCCAGTGGCTGGGGCATCTCTTCGGCCGCGCAAGCCTACCTGGCCGGGCCGATCGCGCACCAATTGGGCGCCTTCCGGGCCGGCTCGAAGCCGCTCAAGCCGGAGCTTGTGCGGCAGCACCTGATCGAGACCGAAGAGGCCGTCGAAGGGCAAACGGCCGATCTCTGGCGCCGCTGCGATGGCGATCCCGAGCGGCTCACCGCGAAAGTCGTCGCCGAAGCCGCCGCCGAACAAAACGACTTGGCCCGCGAGGTTCTCATGCACGCCTGGGACGTGTTGGGCTGGGGCCTGGCTCAAATGATTACGCTGCTCTCCCCGGCCGTCGTCGTCATTGGCGGCGGAGTCTCGCTGATCGGCGAGGAGTTGCTCTTCAAGCCGCTGCGGATTGCCGTCAACCGCTACGTCTTCCCGCCCTTCCTCGGCACGTTCGAAATCGTTCCGGCCCGGCTAGGAGAAGAGATGGTCGTGCATGGCGCCGTGGCGCTGGCGGGGGGCAGAGAGGGAGCAGGGAGTTGAGAGTAGGGGAAGAGCGGATTTGCCGTTGCTACTCCCTACTCCCAACTCCCGACTCCCCACTTACAGCGATTTGCGCGCAATGCGTTCGCGCACTTCCGGCAGCGGATAGTCGATGATCGCCGGAACATGCTCCTCGGTGATTTCACGCAGCCGGCGCCAGCCGCGCGTCACTAGTTCTTCGCGCTCGCGAACGTAAGCCGGGTCGAGCTGCCGCTTGTCGAACGGCCCTTCAACCGCGACCGGCTCGAAGCCTTCATCGACGATGAACTGAGCCAGCGCCGGATTGCAGCGGATATGGCGCTCGCGGGTCGTATGCAGCACCTCTGGATCGGCCAATCCGATCACGTATCGCAGATACAGATCACTGTCCGTGATCGCCTCGACGTCACCGCCGCACACGTCGCACAGATAACCTTCTTCGCATTTAGCCATGCCCCTCAAAGCCCCAGTACGTCGTTCATATCGTAAAGTCCCGGCGTTTTATCGGCCAAAAACTTGGCCGCCGCCAACGCGCCGTGGGCGTAGCAGTCGCGGTTGGTGGCCTTCACGGAAATCTCCAAGGTTTCGCCGAGCAGGCCGAAAACGATCGTGTGCTCGCCGGGATTGTCGCCGACGCGCACCGCATGATACCCAATCTCGCCGTGTGGCCGGGCGCCGGGGCGGCCCTCGCGGCCGTGGCTCGCCTGGGTTTGTCCCATCACGCCGGCGATGATCTCGCCGAACTTCAGCGCCGTGCCGCTGGGCGAGTCTTCCTTGAAGCGATGATGGCGCTCGATGATCTCGACGTCGGCGCCCGAGGGGTGGTCCTTAAGTGCGCCGGCGGCCACGGCCGAAAGCTTCATCGCCAGGTTCACCGCCAGGCTCATGCTCGGCGCCCAGAGCAGCGGAATCGTTTTGCTCGCCTGCCGCACATGATCGATCTGTTCCGGCTCCAGTCCGGTCGTTGCCAGCACGAGTCGCAAGCCGCGCGATCGGCAGGTTTCCAAGATCGCCATCGCCCCGGCGGGCGACGAGAAATCGATGACCACGTCGACCGGCGCTTCGAGCTTGCCCGCGAGCGGGATTCCAAGATCTCCAACGCCCGCGACTTGGCCGGCATCTTGGCCGAGCCGCGGATGTTGGGCCGATTCGAGCGCGGCGGCGATTTGCAAGCCCGGATCGCCGACCGCCAGCGCCAGCAAGCGTTGGCCCATCCGTCCCGCGGCGCCGTGAATGGCGATTTTGATTGCGGACATATTTCGTTTCTTGTCGTTAGCTATAAAGCTGGATCGCCTTGATGATCTCGGTCAGATCGTTCGAGACGGCGACGGCGCGGTTGGCGAAGGCGGCGCGCTTCACGCCGCGGCTGCCGAGCACTTCGTTGAACTTGTCCTGGTCGGTCGTGTGGTAAGCGACCGTGGCGGTCGGATCTTTGAGTTGATGGCCGGTCAGAATGCAGACTACGCGCTCGTCGGCGCCGATCACCCCTTCGCTGCGAAGAATCTTGGCGCCGGCCACGCTGGCGGCGCTGGCCGGTTCGCAGCCCAGCCCGCCGGCGCCGACCTGCGCCTTGGCGTCCAAGATCTCCTGGTCGGTCGCCTCGCGGACTACGCCGTCGCAGACCTCGAGCGCCCGCAGGCATTTGTGCAGGTTCACCGGACGGTTGATTTCAATGGCGCTGGCGATAGTCGAGGCCCGGCGTTTTTGCTGGTCGAGCTCGCCGTAATAGCTCGAGATCCGCGTCGCTTCGGGCGCCCCCCCATTCCAGCGCAAGCCCCGCTTCTCGTAAAGCTGGTAGAGCGTATTGGCGCCGGCGGCGTTGATCACGGCCAGCCGCGGAACGCGATCGATCAGGCCAAGCTGCTTCAACTCGGCGAAGGCTTTGCCGAAGGCGCTGGAGTTGCCGAGGTTCCCGCCCGGCACGACGATCCAGTCGGGAACCTCCCAGCGCAGGGCTTCAAGCACGCGGAACATGATCGTCTTCTGGCCTTCGAGCCGGAACGGATTGACGCTGTTGACTAGGTAAATGCCCAGTTCCTGCGAGACCTCTTGCACGCGGGCCATGGCGTCGTCGAAGTCGCCGGCGATCTGCACCGTCAAGGCCCCATAATCGAGCGCCTGCGAGAGCTTGCCATACGAAATCTTGCCCGAGCCGACGAAGATCACGGCCTTCATCAGCCGCGTCACCGAACTGTAGAGGGCCAGCGAGGCGCTGGTATTGCCGGTCGAGGCGCAAGCGGCGCGCGTGGCCCCGATCATCCGGGCATGGGTGAAGGCGGCCGACATCCCGTTGTCTTTGAAGCTGCCCGAGGGGTTCATCCCCTCGTACTGCAAAAACAGCCTATCTTGGTTCAAGCCAACATATTTGGCCACGCTGGCCGAAGGCAGCAGCAGCGTCTGGCCTTCGCCGACGGTAACCACCTGCTCGGGCCGCGCGAACGGGAGCAATTCGTGGAACCGCCAGATGCCGCTGAAGGCCAGGGGATCGTTGCGCCGCGACCACTTTTGCTCGAAGAATTGCCACGACTTTGGGGGGGATAGACGGTCCCAGTCGTAGACGATATCGAGCAATCCGCCGCACGTCTCGCAATCAACCCTGGCCTCGTCGACGCTGTAGGTCGCCCCGCAGTGCGGCGCGATGCACTTTTGGTAGGCCAACTCGGTGGTAATCGTGACGCTAATGGCTGTTGTCTCCGAGAGTTCCGCCGCGCGGGGAAAGCGTCGATCAGAACAAGTCTACGGCGCGTCGCCAAGAGCATCAAGGCTGGGTAGTTTGACTCCCGATTTCATCGACCGTAAAATGGCAGGTCTATGAACCTCGAGGAGCAGGTTCGCTGGGATTACAAGGCCGGAGAAAGCGTATGAAGAAGGCAGAGGCAAAGGTTTACAAAGAACGGCTACTGGCCTTGCGTGCGAGACTCCGCGGCGACGTGACTCAAATGGCCGACGCCGCATTGAAGAAAAACCGCATGGACGGGAGCCGCGAGCTCTCGAGCATGCCCATTCACATGGCCGATCTGGGAAGCGATAACTACGAGCAGGAGTTCACCTTAAGCCTGATGGAGAACGAAGAAGGGACGCTCGAAGCCATCGAGTTGGCCCTGGAGCGAATCGAGGACGGCGCCTTCGGCGAATGCGACGAGTGCGGGCTGAAGATTCCCAAGGCGCGATTGAATGCGCTGCCCTATGTGGCCCATTGCGTCAAATGCGCCGGCAACGCGCAACGCGGCTAACTTCGTCTTGACCGAAACCCCGGCCCAGGGAGGGCTGCCATGAGGGCGGTTCCAACGAACCGGTATGTCGTGTTCCTGCTGATCGGCGGACTCGGATGTCTGGCCGATCTGGCGACCAAAAACTGGGTCTTCTCAGCCCTGGGCGAACCGGGCGGCAAGACTTGGTGGCTCTGCGAAGGGTTTTGCGGCTTTCAGACGAGCCTGAATGAAGGGGCCTTGTTTGGCATGGGCCAGGGCAAAGTTTGGCTGTTCGCCGCCCTGTCGATCTGCGCCGCCGTCTTCATTGTCTACTGGTTGTTCATCGCCGGGGCGGCCCGCGATCGCTTGCTGACGGTTGCACTCGGCTGCGTGATGGCCGGCATTCTCGGCAACCTCTACGATCGCTTGGGGTTATGGTCTTTGCCGGGCAGGCCCGAGTTGCGGATTCATGCCGTCCGCGACTGGATTTTGTTTCAATACGAGAATTGGGTTTGGCCCAATTTCAACCTCGCCGACAGCCTCTTGGTGTGCGGTGCCGCACTGCTCATCTGGCAGGCTTCTCGCGGCGAAGCGCGCCGCGCCGCGCCCGATACGCAGCCCGTCAGCGGGTGAGGCCCACGGTCCTTCCGGAAGCTCTGCCGCGTTGCTTGGCAGCATCGCAGCCGGACGCTAATCTGGTCGGCATGTCCGACGCCGACTTGATCCAGCGCCTTGAGCTCGCCCAGGCCGCGGCGCGCGAAGCGGGGGCGATCACGCTCCGCTATTTCTGCCGAAACAACTACGACGTCGAATTGAAACGCGACCAATCGCCGGTGACGATTGCCGATCGGCAGGCGGAGGAGCACCTGCGCAGGCGTATCGCGGCGGCCTTTCCCGACGATGCGATTCTTGGCGAAGAGTTGCCCGAGCGCGCGGGCACGTCGGGCTATCGTTGGATACTCGATCCGATCGACGGCACGAAGTCGTTCATCTCGGGCGTGCCTTTGTACGGCACGCTCGTCGGCGTCGAATTCGAGTCGCAAAGCGTCGTGGGCGTGATTCACATGCCCGCCTTGGACGAAACCGTCTCGGCCGCGACGGGCCACGGCGCTTGGTATGTCCGCGGGTCGGACCCGGCCCGGCCCGCGCGAGTTTCGGCCAAAGCGAAGTTGGCCGAGGGCCTGTTTTTGACCTCGGAACTCAAGACCTATGACAAAGTGGGGCGGCGCGCGGCCTACGAGCGGCTCGAATCGGCCTGCCGGCTGGCGCGCACCTGGGGCGACTGTTACGGCTATTTGCTGGTCGCCACCGGCCGGGCCGAGGCGATGGTCGATCCGGTGATGAACGTCTGGGATTGCGCCGCCTTGCAGCCGATTTTGGAAGAGGCCGGCGGCACGTTCACCGATTGGGGCGGACGCGCCACGATTCATGGCGGCGAGGCCGTCGCTACCAACGGTCGGGTGCTGGATGAAGTGCTGGCGATCACGCGCGAATTTCCGGCGGCCAAGTGAACCGCGCCGCTCAACCCGCGACGAGCTTCAATCCCCAGTTGACCGCCAACAGAATGGCCACGACGATCGCCAGGCCCGTGGCGAAATAGGGGCTGAGCGCCGCGCGACTGCCGCTGGCCAGCGCCCAGCCACGATAAGGAAACTGCAGCGCCACGATCGCGGCCAATAGCCAGCCGAGCCGATGTTCGCGCCAGGAGTTCTGCCAGTCGCCGCGGGCCAAATAGACGAAACTGCGGGTCAAGCCGCAGCCCGGACAAGGAACGCCCAGCGCCGCCCTCGAAAAGCAGGAGTGCGGCAGCGGCCACTCGGGAAAACCGCGGAACGCGACCCGCTCGTTAGGCAACACTTCGAGCGCCCAAGCCAAAATCGCGACCATCGTCGCCACGGCCAGAAAGATCCAATGTCGCTGCCGGACATCGCGAACCGACGCGCCATGCTCGACGACCACGACGGGGATGATCTCTGCCGGCTCGGTCATGAATTCATAGCGAATTGGTAAGATACGCCGCCGCGAGCCGCAGCACGTTCCAAATCACCGCGAACAAAATGGAAATGCCGACCATTTTGATGCCCTTTGGTTTGCCCTGGATCATCCAGACAATGCCGAGAATGCAAGCGATTCCGCCGCATAGCGCGGCTAGAATCCAGTCGCCGGTCCCCAACTCGGAATCGCGGCCGCGCAACTTTTCCGAATAGCCACCCGATTCTTCCGCCGGAGACTGGAATGGATTTTCCGCAGGCGTTGTCTGCTCCAAGATTGTTCCCTCCCTCGGAAAAAGCGATTCCCTGTTCCGGGAGGGCGAGGGCCGCAGTTAGCGACCGCAGGGGATCGCGCCGAGGCTTCATCATAGAAGCTCGGCGCCGGCGACGCAAAACGCCACAACCTGCGCCGATGCCGCTAGAACTCGCGAGGGCCTGGTCTGTCGGCTGGCGGAGCTTGTTTGGCCGGCGGCCCGGGCGCGACCAGCAAAGGCCCGCGAATCTCGTCGCCCGGCTCGGGGGCCGGCGCCGGCGCGGTCTGCTGGCGGATGAAGTGCTCGCGCAGCCGCCGGGCCAGCGGGTCGGCTTTGATCTCGTCGAGCAGCGCGATCGCCCGATCGGAGAATCCCAGGCTGCCATACTGATAAGCCAGCAGGATGCGAGCCTCTGCCCGATCTGGAAATTGCTCCGTAAAACGCTCCAGCGAACGCAAATGGACGACGTAGCGCAGCGGCGAAGGGAAGTAATCGCGGTAGTTGGCGACGTAGCGGCCCCACTGGTCTGCGGGCAGCCGGTCGGTCGCTCTATCGAGCGCCTCGACCGCGGCCGGATAGTCGGCCAAGGCAAACAGCGCTTGTGCGGCCAACAGATCGGCGGCGGCGCCCTCCGCCTCGGGCGCTTGTTCGAGCGCGTCGAGCGATTGTTCGTAGCGTCCGCCGCGAAACAGTGCCAGCGCCGCCTCGAACGGGCCTTTGGCCGCCGCGGCCGCCGGCAAGGGCGGCGCCGGTGCGACGCCCGGCGCCGCACCGGCGAAGCGCTCGGCGATGCGCTCGGCGAAACCCGGGGCGGTCGCCGATCGCGGCAAGATCTTGAAGCCGTCGGTCTGGGTGATGCCCGAGGGACCGTCGTCCGGGTAAACCGGCCGGTAGACATAGCCATTGGGGCCGGTCCAGATGATCTGGTGGCCGATCGATTGCCGCGCGACGAGCGGCGACGGCCAGAAGCCCCAATAAGCGGAGACGGAGTAGGGATCGAGCGGGGCCGGGCCAAGCGGCCCGCCGAGGATCGTCACGGATCGCCGGCCGGGTCGGTAGTATGAAAAAACCTGGGCGGCGGCGGTCTGCGGCCAGAGGGTCGCGGCGGCGCCCGCCGTCAGCACGAGCGACAGCATCCAGGCTGGACGAAACATCGTCGTCTCCGGCATTCGATTCGAGCGGCTTGACGCGTCCCAAAACCCGTCCGCTCGCCGGTCAAGTCGGCAAACAGAAAACCGGCCGAGGTCGAACCCCGGCCGGTTTCCCAGAAAGTCAAAAAACCAAATTGGCTGCAAGACGCGTCTCCCGCCCCTGTTCGCTGAAGAACAGTTCGCGGGAGAACAGCAGCCCGTCGGCTGCTCGTCAGACGAGCCACCTCTGGATACGACTACACATAGATCGACCACCTCCTTCCCTCTAGGGCCCTGCCGGCACGCAAAGTCGCCCGCAGGCGGCAGGTGCGGGCTCCTAGTCCCGCCCAGACCACGTTAGCCCAGGCACGTCACCCAAATGGTATGGCGCAGGCCGCGACGGGGTCAAGCAGATTTTGCCGGGCGGGATAGGGGGATGGTCGCTTCCGGCTTACTTGAACTTCATCGACGCCGGCGCCCGGTCGAAGACGATCCAGACCGCCAACACCGCGAATAGGGCGATCAAAAAGCTGCTGGCGCCCTCGAACTGGGGCAACGACCAGTGATGCCAAAGCACCGACCTCAAAAACTGCATGGCGAACCTCCTCTCGTTCCGTAATAGAAACTATAGCACGCCGGACGGTTGGAGGACGGCGGCCATCTGGCAGGGATCCACAAACGTTCCGCCAATCCGGTTCGCGCTCTTGCCGGCAATGGCTGGCCGACCGATTTTGCCGGGCCTTCCGAACCTGCCGCAATAGACCCCACACCGGGCGGGCGCCAAGAGCGGCAAGATATCGTGACTGCCGAGAAAAGGGGCAAGCCGCCGCGGCTACTCCTGGTCGAAAAAGGCGACCTGGACGCGGCCCTGATAGGAGACGCGGAACGAGATCATGTTCGCCCGGATGACCGGCGCCGGAATGCCTTGCGGGCCGTCGAATTCCCATTTCTTGTCGCTGCTCGCCGCCGGGGCGGGGGCGACTTCCGCCGCCGGGCCGGCTTCGGCCGCGGATGGGGCGGCCGGCAGGAGGGGGGCAGGGACTTGGGAGGCAATGCCGCTCGGCGTCCGTGCCGCAAGGCTGCGCTTCATGCTCGGTCTTCTTGGCTTCGTTGTGGCGAGGGCTCGATCGTCGGTTCATCCGATGCCACATTAAATCGGCATCTTCCTCGACAAGAGTGAATCGCTCAAACTTAATTTGACGTAATTCAGACGTGTTCGAGTTTGACTTCGCCGCCAACAACAAAAAGTCCTAGCGTCGCATCGCGCCCGCCGCCACAATGGCGTCCATGAACCGCGTCGTCGA
>DATNEC010000527.1:0-2454 GCA_035606815.1 Pirellulales bacterium | reverse complement strand
TTGAAATTGACGCGATGAAAGACGCATGTTATGCGAGTCCGCACGCCGCAACTTCGCATAAGGGATTTGGCGACTCGCGCCAAGACAGCATGGTTAAACTGCGTATTGCCCATTCAGCGTACAGTTCGCGTTGGCCCTGGGCTGCGCCCCAGCCTACGCCTCGTCACTCGCGTTGCCGTCCAGGCGATTCCGTCTCTCTTCCTTCAACCAAGCTGCGCCGGTCAACGTGAGGATGGGCGCCCCCGCGATCAGCATGACCATCGCCGCCGATGCGCAAAACTTCCAAATGGACAGTCCTTGCGTTACCTGTTGATTCCACTGATTCGCCTCTTCGACGCTGCGAAACGGTATGCGGTCGAAAATGCACCACGAAGCATACGCTATGCCGCCGCCCGCCAGCGCCGCCGGGGCTACAAAGAACACGATCGTTGCGACGGCGAGCCACGTCCGGCAACGATTCACGCGACGCCGAACGAGCGGCGTTCCGGGCGAGCGCTGACTGGCGTAGGGGTTGGCTGCCATACGCCTATTCTACTATTCTACAGCGCGGCGTCGCCGATTGCGGAAAATGAAACGCAGGCTGGGGCGCAGCCCCACCGAATCGCCGATGGTGGAAAAAGGTGGGGCTGCGCCCCAGCCTACACCTGCCCTTCCTCACCCGTCTTGCCATCCAGCCTTCCGTAGCGCCCCAACTGCGGCCACAACGTCGCCACGGCGGCGACGACAACGAGCGTGCCGACGCCGCCGGAAACGACCGAACCGAGCGGGGTGAGCCACGCGGCGACGAGACCAGACTCGAAGCGGCCCAACTCGTTCGAGGCGCCAATGAACATCCCGTTGATGGCCGAGACCCGGCCGCGCATCTCGTCGGGCGTGAGCAATTGCACCAGCGTGTGGCGGATCACGACGCTGACGGTGTCGAAGGCGCCGGTGAGAAACAGCATCGCCAGCGAAAGCATGAACGAACGCGAAAAGCCGAACACGATCGTCGCCGCGCCGAAGCCGGCGACCGTCCAGAGCATGGCCGGGCCGGCCCGCTCGATCGGCGGCCGGTGGGCCAGGACGAACGACATCAGCAAGGCCCCGACGGCCGGCGCGGCCTGCATCCAGCCCAACCCGGTCGGGCCGACGTCGAGAATGTCCTTGGCGTAGGCCGGCAGCAAGGCCACGGCGCCGCCCAACAGCACGGCGAACATATCGAGCGTCATGGCGCCGAGGATGACCTTGTTGCTCCACACGAATTCGGCCCCAGCCAAGAACGTGCGCCAGCGGACCGCTTCGCGCGCGGGCGCGTGCCGCGCGCTTTTGATGAACGCCAGCATGACGAAAAAGGTGAGCGTGGCCGCGGCGTCGAGCAAGTACACTTCGGTGGCCCGCTTGAGCCAGCCGATCAAAAAGCCGCCGGCGGCTGGGCCGACGACCGCAGCCAGGTGGAAGGCGCCCATGTTCCACGTGACGGCCGTCGCGAACTGCTCGCGAGGCACGATCTGCGGCAAGAACGACGATTTGGCCGGCTGCAAGAAGGCCCGCGCCACGCCGCTTGCCAGCAGGCAAACGTACATCCAAATCACCGCGCCCTCGCGGGCCGAAATCCACGACAGCCCCAGCGAGCAGCAAGCCAAGGCCAGCATGCTGGCCATGATGATCAGCTTCCGGTTCAGCAGATCGGCGACCTGCCCGGCAGGCAAGGTCAGCACCCCGATGGGCAGGAACTGCACCAGCCCGACCAAGCCGAGATCGAGCGGTTCGTGCGTGCGCTCGTAGATTTCCCAGCCGACGGCCACGGTTTGCATCTGCACGCCGAAGATGGCCAAGGCGTTGCCGGCCAGGTAGAGCCGAAAATTCGGCATTCGCAAGACGGCGTAAGGATCGTGCAGCGGTACGCCGGGGACGGCGATTTCGGTTTCCGGTTCCGCGGCTTCGTCGAGCGACATGCGGCCATCTTAGCATCTTGGCCTCCGCTCGCCGAGCGAGGGCTGAGCCGCGATCTTGCTGGTGCATGGCCGCGCTGATAGATTCTAAATGGCAGTTCGGTTTTCGATTTTTGTCCGGAACGCGACTCCAAGAGACGGGATCATGACCGACAAAGAAGCGGTGTTGCAGGAAATTGACGAATTGCCCCAAGAGTGCATCGCCGACGTTTTGGAATATGTTAGACGCCTCAAGATGCAGGCGGCGATCCAGCGAAGCGATGCGGCGATAGCCAGCGAGACGGTCTTGGCGAAAGACTGGTTGCGCAGCGAGGAGGATGACGCTTGGCGCGATTTGTGAAGGGCGATGTCGTCGTCGTACCGTTCCCGTTCAGCGACTTATCGCAGACCAAGCGGCGACCTGCTCTCGTTTTGGCGGTACTTCCGGGCGATGATCGCATTCTCTGTCAAATTACGACCCGAGGCGTTCGTGATGCTGATGCGATAGCAGTGGATGCCGGTGACTTTCGGCAAGGAACTCTGC
>DATNEC010000502.1:0-8473 GCA_035606815.1 Pirellulales bacterium | reverse complement strand
CCCGGCGTCGGTTTGGCCGTGCCGATGTCGAGGCCGCGATAGACGGCCATTGAATCGAGCGAGGCGATTTCGGCGCCGATCCGGCGAGCTAACTCCAAAGCCACCGACGTTTTGCCGCTGGCCGTCGGCCCGGTCAAAAACCAACGATCGGCCAACGGCTCGGCGGCGGACATGGGGTTTAATTCGAGGCGTGGATGCGTAAAGTAGAAGCGGCATCTTGCCGCTTTTCCTGGGATCCGGCAAGGCGCCGCGTTTATCCGAGGTTTTTCCTGAAACGCGGCAAGATGCCGCGTCTACTGCGCGGCAAGGCGCCGCGCCGACTTCGTCGCGAACCGGGGCCGCGGCGGATTGCTCCTAAGAGCTGTTCATCTTACATTTTAGGTTCTTGCTCGATTGTCGCCGCGCGTGCGTCGTTTGGAAAGGCTTACCTGCATTGAACGGTTCGGAAACTACTTTTGCCAAGCTGATGGAGACCATCCTCGAGCGCAAGGCCCGGCCCTCGGAGAAGTCGTATACCAGCCAGCTTCTGGCCGGGGGGGCCGCGAAAATACGCAAAAAGATCGTCGAAGAGTCGGCCGAAATCTTCGAGGCGGCCGGCGAGCCGGGCGATGAAGGCCGGCGCCATGTGATCAACGAAGCCTCGGACCTGATTTACCACCTCTTTGTCTTGTTGGCCGATCGCGGGATCGCCCTGGCCGACGTCGAGCAGGAGTTGGCCCGCCGTTTCGGCATCTCCGGGTTGGCGGAAAAGGCGGGCAGGGGAAAGATGCACCACGGAGGCGCGGAAGACACGGAGGCGAACGAATTGAAATCATGAAATCTGATAATAATTCTCGCGCCTGCTCCGTGTTCTCCGTGACTCCGTGGTGAACCTAATCATTCTTAAGTTTCCAGAAATCTGATTTTCCATGACGAATTTCCGTATTGGCGTGCCGAGCAAGGGCCGGCTGTCCGAAATCGCCGGCGAACTGCTGAAAGAAGCGGGGCTGAGCTTTCGGCGATCGGAACGCAGCTTGTTTGCGCGCTGCCGCGATATCCCGATCGACGTCACCTTCCTGCGCACCGAGGACATTCCGGTGCTGTGCGCCGAAGGGGCGATCGACATGGGCATCACCGGCAGCGACCTGGTGGCCGAGAGCGGCGCCGAAGTGGTCGAACGGCTCGATCTGGGCGTCGGGCAGTGCCGGCTGGCGGTCTGCGTGCCGGAGGACAGCGACATTCGCGAGCCGCGCCAGATCGACGGCCGCCGCGTAGCGACCAGCTTTCCGCGCAACACGCAGAACTATCTCAAGCAGCACGGCGCCGCGGCGCACCTGGTCGAGCTTTCCGGGTCGGTCGAAGTCATGATCGCCCTGGGCGTCGCCGACGCGATCGTCGATCTGGTCGAGACCGGCAGTACGCTGGCCGCCAATCATCTGCGAATTCTCGACGAAATCGGCCGCTATCAGACCGTCTTGATTCAAAGCCGCGATTGCAAGCAGACCGAGTTGGCGGATCGCGTGGTGCGGCGGTTGGAAGGCGTGGTGATCGCCCGTAGCTATTCGCTGTTGGAGTACAACGTGCCGCGGGCGAAGCTAACCGAGGCTGAAAGAATCACGCCGGGCTTCAATTCGCCGACCGTCAGTTCGCTGGAAGATCCCGACTGGTGCGCCATCCGCGTGATGGTCAAGCGCAGCCAGGTGATCGAGATCATGGAACGGCTGGAAGCGTTGGGCGCCAGCGCGATTTTGGAGATGCAGATCACGAATTGCAGACTCTAGGGGCGAACGAAAAGGTCAGTCACATTTCGTCAGCCAACGGCTTTGCAGAAAGGAACCTAATGAACCTGTCATCCGCCCCCCGCCGCGCGGCCCCGTCGTGCCTGCTTGCCGGTCTGCTGATCGGCGCGCTGTCGCTCTCGGCGCCGCGAGCTGCGCACGCCGCCGAGCCAGCCCCCGCCGAGCCGGCCGCCGTGCTCGATCTCTGGCCTGAAAAGCCGCCTGGCGAAGTTCGCAAGATCGGCCCCGAGCAGGATTTCACCAAGCCCGAAGACAAGCTCATCGCCGGGCGAAAGATCATCAAGCTCGGCAACGTGAGCGTGCCGCAGATGCACGTGTTTCTGCCGCCGAAGGAGCGGCGCAACGGCGCCGCGGCGGTCGTGTGTCCTGGCGGCGGCTTTCAGATTCTCGCCTGGGATCTCGAAGGGACGGAAGCCGCCGAGTGGCTGAATTCGCTCGGCGTTGCGGCCCTCGTTCTGAAGTATCGCGTGCCCAAGGCGCCGCAGGACGCGCCCTGGCTGGCGGCGGTGCAAGACGCCCAGCGCGCGATGAGCCTCGCCCGCGGCAAAGCGGCCGAGTGGGACATCGATCCCGACCGATTGGGCGTGCTC
Source organism: Pirellulales bacterium (assembly GCA_035606815.1). Lineage (GTDB taxonomy): Bacteria > Planctomycetota > Planctomycetia > Pirellulales > JAICIG01 > JAICIG01. The sequence goes on along the minus strand of DATNEC010000502.1, from coordinate 6,105 downwards.
GGCTTTTCGGCCGGCGGATTGACGGCCGCGCGCGTGGCGGCGCAGCACGACCAGCGGGCCTACGAGGCGGCGGACGAGTTCGACCGGGCGCCGTTTCGGCCGGCATTCGCCGTGCTGATTTATCCCGGCGGAATGCTGGACGAAAAGAGCGGCGCGCTAAAGTCCGATTTCACGATCGGCAAAGCGACGCCGCCGACGTTCATCGTGCATGCCGAGGACGATCCCGTGAGTTGCGAGAATAGCGTGCAGCTTTTCTCGGCGTTGAAGAAGGCCGGAGTGCGCAGCGAGCTGCACGTCTACGACGCAGGCGGCCACGGCTACGGCCTGCGCCCTCTGAAAGCGTTTCCCGTGACGGCCTGGCCGAAGGCCTGCGAGACCTGGCTGGCGCGCGGCGGCTGGCTGAAGCCTGCAAAAAGCGAGTAACGCCCTGCCGAACATGCTGGGGATTCAGACGGGCCGTTGTGGGGTTTGGCAGTCGCTTTGGCACTTCACCCAAAGTGCCGAAGAACCCGTTTTCCTCGCCTCGTTGCGGGTCCACGGACACTCAGGCCCGTACTGGCGGTCGCCGAGCGAAAGCGGTTGTTGGGCGGCAAAGTCTTACAATTCGATGAACTACTGAACGTCCGGGCGCCAGCTTGCCGAGGGCGCATCGCGCCTTGCTGGCGGGCCATTGCGAACTACAGTTTCATCCGCTGAAAGATCGGCTCGGGAACCAGCCGGATGGCGGCCATGATCGGGCGCCAGATGCGGGGCGTATAGACGACCGAGCGGCGGCGGAGGATGGCGCGGTCGATGTCTGCGGCGACTTGCTCGGGGCTGGCCAACAGCGGCAGTTTTTTCAGGCCGTAGGTCATGGCCGTATCGACGCAACCTGGTTTGACCGTGGTCACCGTCACGTTGTAGGGCGAGAGGCGGTTGCGCAGGCCCTGAAGGTACGTCGTCAGCGCGGCCTTGGTCGAACCGTAGAGAAAATTGCTCTGCCGGCCGCGATCTCCGGCCACCGACGAGAGCGCGCAAATCCAGCCCGCCCGCCGCTCTTGAAAGTATTCGCCGGCCAGGTTCAACAGCGACACGGCCGACGCATAGTTCACGTCGATCATGCGTCGCGTCGCGTCGAAATCCGTTTCGGCCTCGGCATCGGCCATCCAGCCGACGCAGAACGCCACCCCTGACAGGCCGCCCGAAAAAACTTTCATCGAGCGGCCGAAAAACTCGCGATGGCCGTCGAAGTCGGTGGCGTCGAACTCGCGGACGCTCGCCTGAACGCCGAACCGCAGCCGCAGATCGGCCGCCGAGCGCGAGAGATCCTCCAGATCTTGCCCGGCCAGTATCAGATTGCATCCGCGGCCCGCCAACCGCGCCGCGAGTCGCCGGGCGATCGCCGAACTGGCGCCGAGCAGCAACACGTTTTCGTTTTGCGAGTTCCCTCTTTTCATTTGATCATTCCTGGCGCCCTAAAGTAGAAGCGGCGTCTCGCCGCTTTGCCTGGAAACGCGGCAAGATGCCGCGTCTACTTTTCGTTCAGGAGGCTGAAGGCTCCAACTCGCCTTCATTCGATGATTCCTCGCAAGCCCAGCCGGCGAGACAACGACGAGGCGAACCGCTCATCGGGGTCCAACCGATCCAGAACGCGGCGAAATCGCTCGGCCTCAGGATACATTCGCTGGAAGGCCCATCGGCCCAGTCGCGGGTTCTTCGCCAAATAGACGCGGCCGCCGTGCGCGAGCACGATCTCGTCCAGTTCGTTCATTAGCGCCGGCAGCCGGCCGCTGTGCGGCAAGTCGAGGGCCAAGGTGTGCCCCTTGATCGGAAAGGACAACAAACCTTCGTTGCCTTCGCCGAAGGTCTTGAGGACTGCCAGAAACGAGGCGGCCTTGCACGAGGAGAGCTTTTCGAGCAGCGCCGCGACGCCTTGGCGGCCGGTCGCTTCGGGAAACGCCGCCTGGTATTGGGCGAAGCCTCGCCGGCCGTAGAGGCGGTTCCAGTGCGATACGCCGTCGAGCGGATAGAAGAAGGCATCGTGGTGTACGAGCGCCTGCCGATCGTACTGCCGGCGATAATACAAGGCGTTGAAGGCCCGGACGGTCCATGAATTCAACAGCCCGCCGGGCAGATAGCAAGGGACGGACGCCCTCGGTCGCGGCCGGCGCGCCAGCGGGCGATCGGCCAACGGGGGCGGCAATTCGGTGGCCGCCGCGTGGCGGCCGCGCATCAGCACCGAACGGCCGAGCGACTTTCCGCGAGCCAAGCCATCGATCCAGGCGACCGAGTAGGCATAGTCGCGATCGCGGGCAGCGAACTCTTCCAAGGCCGCGTCGAGATTCGGCGCCCGGCGATAATCGACGGTGAGATAGGCCGACGAAACCGCTTGCAGCGCCAGCTTGGCGTCGAGCACTGTCCCGGTGAGGCCCATGCCGCCGAGCGTCGCCCAGAAGACTTCGGCGTTTTCCCTTCGCGAACAAGTCAGCGTCTCGCCCGACGCCGCGAGCAGCCGGAATTCGCGCACGCACGAAGCGAACGAGCCGTCTCGGTGGTGGTTCTTGCCGTGAACGTCGGCCGCAATGGCCCCGCCGACGGTCACGAATTTCGTGCCGGGCGTGACGGCCGGAAACCAACCGCGAGGCAGGCCGAACTCGATGATTTCGCCGATCGAGACTCCGGCTTCGCATTGCAATTCGCCCGTGCGAGCGTCGAAGGCCAGCAAGCGGTTCAAGCGCTCGCTGAGCACGACGGCGCCGCCGGCATTCAGCGCGGCGTCGTTGTAGCTGCGTCCCAGGCCGCGCGAGATCAGCGTGCGCTCGCTCGCGGCGGCGACGGTCCGCGCGAGATCCGGGATTTTCTCCGGCCGATAGACGCGGCAGGTCTGGCGACCGTAGTTGCTCCAGCCGGAAAGCGATCGCTCGATGCCGCGCGGGGGGGTTGCGGCCGACGCCGGCGAAGCGATCTCGGAACGAACTTCAGAAATTCGCGGCTCGACAAGACTCATTTTACTTGCATGCTCGGCGAGTCGTTTTGTCGCTTTTCGCTCCGCGAAAGGACGTCTTTTCGCGGAGCGAAAAGCGACTTTACGCCGGAAATCGCCCCTTCAAATCTTCGCCAGCAGCACCACCACCGCCGTCAAGGCGATCGAGCAAAGACTGGCTTTGTCTTTCAACGCGAACACCACCGGGTCGTCGGCGATTTGCCGGCGCTTGGCCAGCAGCCAAAAACGAGTGATCCAATACAACAACAACGGGCAGACGAGCCAGAGCAGCCAGGGATCGTCGTACATCGCCTTCACCTGCTCGCTTTCGATGTACAGGCACAACACCAACACGGCGAGGTAGCCGCTCGTCGGCCCCAGGCTTTCCAGCAGGGATGCGTCTTCGACGCGATACCCGCGCCCCGGCAAGGTCTCGCCAACCGGAGCGCCGCGGCGATTCAACTCGATGTAGCGTTTGCCCAGGGCCAGGCTGAAGAAGAAGAACATCGAAAAGGCCAGCAGCCACTGCGAGAGTTGCACTTCGACGGCCGCGGCCCCGGCGAACATGCGAAAGGTGTACAAGCCGGCCAGCAACAAGACATCGAGCACCAACTGCTTTTTGACGCCCAAGGAATAAACCGTCGTCAGGGCGACATAGACGGCCAGCAGTTTGCAGAAATCGATCGACACGAACCGCGCGGCCAGAGCGAAGCCGGCAAGCCCCAAGAGCGGCGCCAGCAGCAACCCGACAACCGGCGACAACTCGCCGGCTGCGAAAGGCCGGCGGCGCTTGGTCGGGTGCCGGCGATCGACTTCGACGTCGAGCAGGTCGTTGAGCACGTAGATGGCCGATGCACAGCAGCAGAACGCCGCCATCGCCACCAGGGCGGTCCCGGCCTTCGCCCACTGATCGACCTGGTGCGCCAGGAACAGCGGCACCAGAACAAGTAGATTCTTGACCCATTGGTGAGGTCGCAGCGTTTTCAGGGCGGCGGCCAGGCGCTTCGTTTTCCCAGTGGCGGCGGCAAGTTCGACCGGATCACAGACCATCCGCGCCTGCCGCAGTACGCCGTCGCCTGCCGCGGCCAGATAGGCTTCGGCGGCGGCTTCGCAGATGATGAGATCGGCGGCCGAACTGCCCAGATAGGCGAAGTCGCGTCTTCCCAGGTGGTTGCGGATCGCAAACAGGCGGACGGCGCCGGCGCAATCCATCCGCCCGTCGCTGGCGATCACGTGGTCGAAAAGTCCCAAGTGCTCGGCGACGGCGTGCGCCAGCCGCTCGTCGGCCGCGGAGACGAGGACCAGGCTCTCGCCCGCCGCTCGCCGCTGTCGCAAGAAATCGAGCACTTCGGCCCGATAGGGCAAACTTGCGGCGTCGGGGATGACATGCCGGGCCAAGCGCCGCTTGAAGTAGGCGCGACCGCGAAGCAGCCACCACGGCAGCAGCGCCAAGAGCCAAGGGGCCTGCCTCGCCAGCAGCAAAACCGATTCCCAGCAGGCGCCGGTCTTGAGCAACGCCCGATCGAGATCGACGCACATCGGTCGGGCAAGCGCGGAAAAGGTCTGCGGCGCAACGGCCGCGGTTCCGCTGGCAGTCGGCCACGGGGACTCGTTTCTCATTTTCCGGTCCTTCGGTGCGGCGCTCGGCCCAGCGCGGGCGCCCGTCCTTCCATGACGGCGTTTCGTGGTTCTAATGGGCTGCGAAAACGGGGTCAAGACCGATCGCGGTCCATGCGACGCGAGGGCGGTTATTTCGCCGGCGGCTTGACAATCAGATCGTTTGCAGTTGCCGCTTCGCACTCAAGCGACATATCATGGATACGGCAACGCTTCAAGGCGCAGACTCCTGGCGCCGAGGCGCCGATTTTCACGGGTAGGATGCCAACAGGTCCGGGATGAAAGACAACCTCGAATCCGACCGATGCGCCCGACTGCTGCGCGCGATGGCCGACCCCGAGCGGCTCAAAATCGTGCAGTGCTTGCGCGCGGGGCCGAAGAACGTCGGCGAGATCGCCGAGTTGCTCGGCGCCGAGGTGGTGAACGTGTCGCACCATCTGGGCGTGCTGCGAAACGCCGGCATCGCGCTCGACGAGCGTCAGGGGCGGTTCGTGATTTACCGCCTGCATCCCGACATCTTTCACGCCGACGCCAAGGCCGGCCGGCCCGAGCATCTCGATTTCGGCTGCTGTCGGCTGGAGATTCCGAAGTAGAGCAAGCGTGCTCGCTTGCTTCGGCTCGTGGGACAGCGCGCATGCCAAGCGGCGCCACACAAGCGGGACGCTTGTGCGACACGCGCCGCCCGATTTTATCTGCCGGCCGCTGAAGCGGGTCGCCGGCGCCGCTTTTTAGCGCCGCTCGGTCGGGCGCCTTGCGCGCCGTGCCCGGCCTGGTTCGATCCCGAATCGCGGAACGGCCGCTGCGCGGGCGATTTGGACTTGCCGAAATGCGGCTTCTTGCCGTTGCGGCGCCCGGGCCTGCCGGCGCCGCCTTCGGCTTCCGGAGCGCGCTCGATGTCGATCGGTTCGCGCGTCGGGTATTGGGGCTGGTCGCCCTCGACCGCCAAGGTTTGGCGAGTCAGGCGTTCGATCGATCGCAGCATCGAGCGCTCGTCGCGACCGCAAAACGAAACGGCGATGCCCGATGCCCCCGCTCGGCCGGTGCGGCCGATGCGGTGGACGTAAAGCTCGGCGACCATCGGCAGGTCGAAATTCACCACGTGCGAAACGTCGTCGATGTCGAGCCCGCGGGCCGCGATGTCGGTGGCCACCAGCACGGGCGGCTTGTGCGACTTGAAGCTGAGCAAGGCCCGCTCGCGTGCCGCCTGGCTTTTGTTGCCGTGAATGGCCTCGGCCCGGATACCGGATTTCGACAAGTGCTTGACCACTTTGTCGGCGCCGTGCTTGGTGCGAGTGAACACCAACATTCGCTTGGAGGCGGTCCGTTTCAGGTAGTCGGCCAGCAAGTGCGGCTTGTTCCGTTGTTCGACGAAATACACCGATTGTTCGATCTTTTCGGCCGGGGCGGAAACCGCCGCCACCTGCACGGTGACGGGATCGCGCAGCCAGGCGGCCGCCAGTTGGCGAATCTCGCCGGGCATCGTGGCCGAGAACATCAGCGTCTGGCGGTTGGAGGGAATTTTGCCG
>DATNEC010000429.1:0-15739 GCA_035606815.1 Pirellulales bacterium | reverse complement strand
TCGCCCCGATGGTGAAATGGATGATCATGCGATCGCTTCTAACTGGGCGTTCCGGGTTCGAATCCTCACTCGGGGTGCTGACAACTAGATGGTGTTTGTGGTGTAGCGGTTTCTGCACGCCCGGCTGTGAACCGGATGGTACGGGTTCGACTCCCGTCAGACACCCCTAATGGAGAACAGAAAGGAGGATTTCGTGGTTGCCAAAATGCTCAATCGCCCGGCCCTGGTGCTCAACCGGAGCTGGCAGCCTGTGAACGTGGCCACCGTGGCTCGCGCGCTGGTCATGCTCTGGAACGAGGCGGCCCGCGTCGTCGATCCGCACGACTATCAGCTTTATGACTGGGCGGATTGGTCGCGGCTGGCGCCGCGCGACGGCGAACCGTTCGTGCAGGCGGTCAGCCGGCGGCTGCGCGTGCCGGAGGTGGTCGTGCTGGCCGGCTACGATCGGCTGCCGGAGGCGGCCGTGGCCTTTAGCCGGCGGAACATCTTCAAGCGCGATCGGTATGCCTGCCAGTATTGCGGCGTGCAGCCGGCCGTCGACGAGTTGTCGATCGACCACGTGCTCCCGCGATCGCACGGCGGAACGTCAACCTGGGAGAACTGCGTGCTGGCCTGTCTGGCGTGTAACAAGCGCAAGGCCGACCGCACGCTGGCCCAGGCGGGCATGAAGCTGCGCAAGCAGCCGGTCCGGCCGCAATGGAAGCCGCTCTACGCTGTTCGGCATGGGCGGATCGAGAGCTGGTCGAAGTTCGTCAGCGAGGCGTATTGGAGCGTCGAGCTGAAGTAGTTGGTCGTTTGATTCCCGACCCAAGCGGGGCAGCTTGGGTCAGTTACAGGATCGTGCTCCTGGGAGAGCAAGCGGCCTGGAAAAACCGCCCGACGGGGTTCGAATCCTCGCGGTCCTGCTCGATTCGCCGACGTGGCTGAACAGCGAGGCGCCGGTCTTGTAAACCGGTTGATGCTGGCGCCCAGCGATAGCTGATCCTGGCGGACTGGCAGTCGTCGGCTCTGTTGGCAATTGAATTCGTCCTGATGGTGTAACGGATCGCATCCGGCGCTGCGAAGGCCGTGGTCCTGGTTCGATTCCAGGTCGGGATGCTGTTTGCCCTGCGAGTGTGGCGGAAGCACGGCAGTCTTCGAAGCTGCCAGACGAGGTTCGACTCCTCGGCGGGGCGCTGCAATCGAAGAAAATCTGTCCTCGGAGTGTGCCGGATCAACGCACGCGAGCTTGCGAAGCTCGTAGACCAGGTTCGATTCCTGGCGAGGACGCTTGAACGATTTGACGCTGGGGCCAGACGGCGCGGCAACCGCCTGGGGCGCCGCCGCGCAGCGATGGTCTACGGTTTCAAGCAGGTTCGACTCCTGCCGGCGTCTTTGACCATTCCAACTGCCGATTCGGACTACATCCTGAAACGATGAACCAGTCCGAACCAAATCTTCGTTGGAGGGTCTTCAATGAAGCCCAACTGCCCGTCGAGACTACATCAGGCTGTTAACCTGTTCCGTTAGGGACTGTCTCGGCAACATCTCGTTGGGCCCTTGAGAAACAACGCGCAGGCGACTGCCGGTTGGAGTGCATCGGTTCGTCCAATGAGTTTGGCGTCCTGCGAGGATGACGGGTTCGATTCCCGTACGAAAGAGCTCTCTGACCAAGACCTTCGTCGCCGCTATGACAATGACCGACTGCCGATTGGAGTACATGCTTAAGGAGCCGGATGTCGCGGGTTCGAATCCCGCCGGCGCAATCGCTTCACGACGCGCCGTAGCTCAGTGGCAGAGCGCCGTAAAACTCTGGTCACAACTTCGTCGGTCTTTTGACCCAAAAAACACTCGCCCGACTGCTGGCGCGGAGTACATGGCTAAGTAGGTTCGAATCCTGCCCGGCCCCCTGAATTACGCTGTGGGGCCGGACCTGGACGTCCGCTGTGGCGGTCGCCCGGGGAAACGCTCTGCCCAACCCCTCGTCGGGCGTTTTTTTCGCACACGCCAGCCGACTGCCCGAGTGGAGTACATCCACCCACGATGCCAGGGAAGTGCGAACTTCCCAGTGCCTGAAAGATGGTACGGCGCTCTGCTCATCCCTCGTCGGCAGCGTCTTATTGATGATTGAAAGGAGGCCCTACTATGGCCAACAAGTCGTTGTTTTCGAGCTTCAAGAACCGGCTGATGCGGGCCGACGCGCGCAACGAGGCCGGCGGCCCGGCGTACCGGCTGCCGCCCAAGCACGCACTGGCCCAGCTTGCCGCGACCGGATGCTTTGGCGGCGCATACTACGCTTCGGCCGAAGATCAGCTTGCCGAGCTGCGCGCGCTCGTCGACCAGATCGACGACAACGTCTTCCTGGCGAAGCTGGCCGTCTACAGCCGCGAGCGCGCCTTCATGAAGGACATGCCGGCCGCGCTGCTGCTCGTGTTGGCCCGGCGCGACAGTCGCTTGTTCCACAGCGCGTTCGACCGCGTCGTGGACAATGGCCGCGTGCTGCGCACGTTGTTTCAGATGCTGCGCTCGGGCCAGTTCGGCCGCAAGAGCCTGTCGAGTTCGCTGCAGCGGGTGTTCCAGCGCTGGCTGAACGCGGCCTCGGTGAACGTGCTGCTGTCGGCGTCGATCGGCAACGATCCGAGCCTGCGCGACGTGCTGCGCCTGGCCCGGCCGACGCCGAAGGACAACCAGCGGCGGGCGCTGTTCGGCTGGCTGACCGACAAGCCGGTCGAAAAGTGGGCGCCGGCTACCGAGGCCGACTTGCCCGAGCAGGTCGAGCGGCTGGCGGCTTACCGCCGGGCCGAGACGCCCGAGTTGCAGGCCGGCATTCTGGCGCGGCTGAGCGCCCGCTGGGATTTGCTGGCTGAGGCGGCCCGCGGGCCGCTCGTCTGGAAGGCGATCGCCCGGCAGATGGGACCGCAAGCGCTGCGAATGAACCTCAACACGCTCGCGCGTCACGAGGTTTTCGAGGACGGCGAGATGGTGGAGTACGTCGCCAGCCGCATTGCGGACGCCGACGAGATCCGCCGCTCGCGCCAGTTTCCGTACCAGTATCTGGCGGCGTACCTGAACGCCGGCGACGACGTGTCGCAGAAGATCAAGGCGGCCCTGCACCGGGCAGCGGAGATCGCTTGCGGCAACGTGCCCGAGTTGCCGGGTCCGGTCGTGATCGGTCTCGATACGTCGGGCTCGATGCAGAGTCCAGTCACGGGCCATCGCGGCCGTGGCGCCACGAGCAAGATGCGGTGCGTTGACGTGGCGGCTTTGTTCGCCGCGGCGATCCTGCGCCGCAATCCGGAGAGCCTCGTCGTGCCGTTCGACACGCGGGCCTACCAGGCGAAGCTCGATCCCGAAGACACGATTCTGAGCCTGGCCGAGCGGCTGGCCCGGTACGGCGGCGGCGGAACCGATTGCTCGCTGCCGCTGCGCCAGGCCAACACGAACTACCGCGAGCGCAAGTTCGCAGGGGTCGTGCTGGTCAGCGACACGGAGAGTTGGGTCTGCGGCGGACGCCCGTTCGCCATGGGCCCGGGCGGCGCGACCGGCGTGATGACTGAGTGGCAGGGGTTCGTGAAGAACCAACTGCGACTGCAAGGGGCCGGCATGCTCGGTCCCAAGCTGGTCTGCATCGACCTGCAGCCCTACGCCACCAGCCAGACGCCCGACCGGGCCGACATCCTCAATATCGGCGTTTTCAGCGACGCCGTGTTCGGCGTCGTGGCGTCGTTTCTGGCGGGCGACGCCGGCCGGTTCGTGGCCGAGGTCGAGGCGGTAAAGCTGTAAGTGATGACACCCCTGGCGGCCTTCGGGCGCCAGGGGTGTTTTGATGCGCGATGGAGGGCGCCACGGTTCATCCAGTCGCCGACGCCGGCTTGGAACAGCATCAGGGGCTCACCAAATTGAAAATGCCGTAACTTGCAGCATATAAACGCCACCCAGAGCTGTGGGCGGCCGCAGCAGGGCACATGGAGATGAAACGTTTCGCCACGAGTCCATGCCCGCGTCGACGGCGGACGTGGCCGCCGATCGCTACGGCTGCCAAAGAGCCCGCCGAGGAATGCGGCAAATGTCCAAACGAGCCTTCCGCAATTGATGTGCTCGACCGACAATGGCGGCGGCACTTGCTACTTGGCGGGCAGCGGACGTACTGAAACTTCCTTGAAGTAGACTACACAGTTGCCGTCGTGGTTTTGCAGGCCGATGTAGCCCGACTTCGGACGCGGGCCGAGATCGGGGTCGCCCATGCCGCCCCGTGGCGAAAGTTCCGGCACGGGATCGGCCGGATCGAAGTTGGCGACTTGGACGCCATTTAGCGATGTTTCAATACGATCGCCGCGGAGTGTGATCTCTAGCGCGTTCCATTCGCCGGCCGGCTTCGTAGGTCGCGCCTCGGCCTTGGCAAAGGAGTAGACCGCGCCGCTGACGCGATAAGGCGATCCTGTCTTGGAATCGGCGATCTGCACTTCGTAACCGTGATGGACTGCGTACCAAGGATCTTCCGGCGGCTCAGCGATGCGAACGTAAACCCCCGAGTTGTCGTCTTGCCGCGTCGTCTTGTAGACCACGCGCAGAACGCAGTCTCCGAACTTTTGCTTCTTGTACCAGAGCAAGCCCATTCCGCCCTCGGTCTTCAATAGGCCGTCTTCCAGGATGAATCGCCCCGGCCCGATGTGCTCCCAATCATCAAGATTCTTGCCATCGAACAAGAGCTTGTCGGCCCGCGAGTCGCCGCTGACTTCTACGTCCGCTTGCAGAGGGGCGGTGGGCACGCACAGTAAAAGAACAAGGAGAGCAGACGCATGTCGGCGGTAAGAAATCATCGTCATAGCCATTACTCCGAGATGGGGTTGCACTCCGGCGAGGTTACCCGGTCCTATTCGCCAGGGCAAGCTGCTCTGCATCGGCCTGCTATCATGCGGTGACAATCTATGACGGCCAGGTATCCTGTTCCTTGACCGAATCCAAAGTGTTCGAAGTGCTCAAAGACCAGATCCGCCGCGTCAACGAGCTGTTTTCGCCGCAAACTTATTTCCTCAGCCACGACGAAATTCGAGTGGCCAACTGGAGCGAGCCGGAACTAGCCTCGGGCCGCACCGCCAGGAGAGAGCTTAACGGTCATGCAGCCATTGTCGATAAACTTGGCGGCAAAAACGCAGGATTTTTATCGCCTCTAGTGCGGCACGCTGGCGTTGAACGTGTTGGCGAAGAACTCGTCGGAAGCCAGGATCGCCACGCCGATGCCCTCGACCGTCATCGTGTTCGTGTCCAAGGCGGTCACGTAGTTCTGCCGGTCGGCCGACCCGCTGCGGTGCAAGAAGTCGGCGAAGAACCCGTCGACGATCCGAGCGCTCGTCTCGTCGGCCACGACAAAGGAGACCGCCGTGTTGAGCCGGGTTTGACTGCCGTTTTGGAGCGCCGCGAGCCAGGCCGAGAGGCCCGTCGGGTCGGGCGGACGGTTGAAGACGTCGGCATACAGCCCGTCCAGGAACGTCGTGTCGGAATTGTGCAGCCGTTGGTACTCGCCGGAGAGGAGAAAGCAGGCGGCGATGATTCGCTCGTCGTTGCCCGCGCTGAATTCGCTGATCCAGAAGGTCCGGCCGCCCGGGTCGGCCTGCCGACCAAAAAAGGTCTGGTAGTATTGATCGACCTCGAGGCCGCGGTGTTCCACCGAGCTCCAAATGGCCTGGGCGACGGCAGAGCGCGAGACGCCGCCCTCCATCGCCGCCTGCCAGGCTGCCAGGCCCGACGCATCGGCCGCGTGCCCCAGCACGTCGAGATAAACGGCCTGAATGTAGGCCGTGTTTCCTTCGGGAGACGACGGCAGCGGGGCGCTCGAAACCGGCAGCGGGGCGATGGTGCTGACCTGCACGTCGCCGAAGTTCGGCCCCGAAACGGTCGTGTTGGCGATGACGTTGACCGTGGCGCCGGCGCCGGCGGGCGTCGTCACCGTGAGGCCGTGGTTGGCGGGCACGACTTCCCGCACGACGTAGGAGCCGGGCGTCAGCGCGCTGAAGCTGTACTGGCCGAAGGCGTCGCTCGTGGAACTGGCCTCGCCGTTGTCGAGCACGCCGTTGTTGTTGGTGTCGATGTAGACGATCTGGCCCGGCACTCCGACTTCGCCCGCGTCGAAGGCGCCGTTGACGTTGACGTCGTTGAAGACCTCGCCGGTAATGCCGGAGTCGACGGCGATCGAGGTGATTTCGGCCAGTTGGTTGCCGTGCGCCGGATCGACCGGCAGGTTGTCGAACACGCCGCCCTGGTTTTGCCTCGGCAATCCAGCCAGTGCGTCGACGACTTGCATGCCGTTGCCGATCACCTTGCCGAACACGGTGTACGGCCCGCCGGCGCTCGTGTCGTCGAGCGATGCGTTATCGGCCAGATTGATGAACCATTGGCTGGTCGCGCTATCGGGCCCGCTGAACAGGGCCATCGACAGCGTGCCGACGGAATTCGGGATTCCCGCTTCGCTGGCGATCGTTCCCTGGTTCGGGATCGCCGTGAACTGCGACGTGCTGGAAAACGTCGCGCTCGACGTCGTAAAGCCGCCGGCTTGCAGCACGAAACCGGGCAGCGACCGATGGAAAATCGAGTCGGTGAACGAGTTCGTGTTCACGTAGTGCATGAAGTTGGAGACGGTTTGCGGCGTGACCGAATCGTAGAGCTCGACCTGGAACGCTCCGTAGGTCGTGTTGATCGTCAGGAATGCATCGGCCGATAGCGCCAAGCGGTCTTCGAGGCGTTCCAGCCGCCGCTCCAGGGCGGGAGCCGCAAGCCGCATCGCGCGGCGACGGGCGCCACGCGAGTCGCGAGAGGGCCGGCGAGAGGCGTTGAAGGCGAAAAATCGTTCGAACATGGGGAATCCGTTCCGTAAGCCTCGATAATTCCTAACCCGCAATCGGGCGGAGCGCGTATTAAATCCGTTGGGCGCCCGGGGGGCAAGGCAGAATTCGCCGGCGCCGGCCCGATGGCGGAACGCTCAGGATAAGAACGCACCCGAGATGCAGATGCGCGCGCTGTGCTAGGCGGCAAATCCGTTGCGAACCCGCAGATTGAGCGTGTCCGGCGAGTTGGCTAATGTGCGCTGGTTGGGCGGTCGAATAATAGAAGGGTCCGAAACCTCGGTTTTTGCAAGTCTTTTTCGCGCAAAGGATGGCTCCCCATGTCCAAGTTCTTCGCAATGGCGGCTCTTGTCGTGGCCTTGGGTTGGATGGCGCCGCAGTCCGCATTGGCCGGGTGCGATTGCTGCAATTCGCCCGCGGGCGCCTCTGCGCCAAGCGCGTCGCCAGCGCCGGCCGCGACGGCCCAAGCTCCAAGCAATCGGCGCTATTCGTATTCGCCTTCGGCGAGCGTTTCGAGCGGCGGCTACCGCTCGATGTCTCGCTCGTCGGTGAGACGCAACCAGAACGTCTGGCGCGCCGACCGCAAGATCATGGGCCTTTAATCGCTCGGTTCGCCGACCCGCGTGGGAAGTAGGATGGACGTCCTGGTCCGTCGTGCGGCGCGGTGACTGACTTGCAAGTCCGCACTACGGGCTAAACGGTTCGCCGACTACTCTCCGTCGGCGGCGATGGCTGCGTTGTTCCCGCCCGGTTGCGGATCGAGAGCCGCTTGCCGCCCCTCGGCAAGGGCGTTTTCTCGCAGGTGCTTGGCGACTTCAATCGCCAGCGTGTTGAAATCTCGCGGGTTGGTCGGCGCGTACGCCAGGTTGGTATGCACGTCCATCGATTTCGACGATTGCAGCGGCGTGCTCACTTTGTGAGTATATAAATTGTAAACGCCGTACAGCACCTCGATTTCCCACTTGCCGGCCCGCTCGACTTCCTGGTGCAAGTTGTAGGCGGCCTGCGCCGAATTCAGGCAGACGGCGGTTTCGATCAGGGCCTCGCGATAGCCGGGCTGTTTGCGAGCGTCGGCGCCCCAGACCTGCTCCAAGCCGTTGGCCGCCTCGCGGACGGCGACGAAGATCCGCTGCACGATCGCGCGCAAATTCGGAGAAATCGTCTTCGACCAGAACTTGAGCGGCTGCAGGTAGGCGTCGACCGCGCCGGTCACGGCCCCGCAGCCGCTATGGCCGAGCATGACCACCACCTTGACGCTCTCACTGAGCGAGGTCAGGGCAAAATCGATGCTGCCCAAGCACTCGTCGCCCAACACGTTGCCGGCGACGCGGATCACGAACAGGTCGTTGAATCCCTGGCCGAACAGCATTTCGGTCGGCACCCGCGCGTCGGAGCAACCGACGACCACGGCGAAGGGCGAGGGCTTGGGCATCGAGCCCTGGCTGCGGACCATGCCCACCTCCAGGCCGTTGCAAGGCACGACGTATCGCGGCTCGCCGGACGAGACCTCGCTCGTGCGGCAGCTTTCCATCCATTGCGAAAACATCCGGTTGCCTTCCTCCAAGGTGCGACGGGCCGCCTCCGCGTCGGGGGGCACCGGTTTCGCCGTCGGGTTCTTGGGGTCGAAGCGATAGATGTAGTCGATGGTGTTCATGCGCGCCTTTCCGGCAAACACCCCCCCGAAAGCGCGCGATACGCGTCGCGCGTCTCAGTTCAAGCTTAGCTCAGCTATAGCTTAGCCTACCGGAAAGTGCTCCATCAACAGCCCGGAAATCATGATGTACATCGGAATGCCGATCGTCACGTTGTACGAGAACGTCAAACCGAGCGAGGCTGCCAGCGGCAAGGTGGGGCTAGCTTCCGGGATGGCCATTCGCTGCACCGCCGGAACGGCGATATACGACGCGGCGCCGCACAACACGGCGAACAGCACGTAAGTGCCTTGCTCGAAGGGTTCTCCCAGCGCGATGCTGTAGGCGTGGGCCACGCACATGCCCACGGTCGCGAACACGTTCGGCGCCACCACGCCGAAGACCACGAATTGCCAGCCGCCGCTTTTCAGATCGCGCAGCCGGCGGCAGGCCGTCATGCCCATCTCGAGCAGAAACAAGCACAGGGCGCCCTGAAACAAGTCGACGTACATCATGTCCAACTGGCCCATCGGATCTTGTTTGTTCCGTTCGACTTTTTTGGCCACGTCGCGGGCCTTTTGCAGCGGCAGCACGAAGATCGAGGGCTTTTTGCCGCTGCTGGCCGCCGGCGATGCGGCCTTGGCGTCGCCAGGCGTCGCATTCGACAGACTGTCGTGAGAACCTCCGGTCGCGCCGCTGGACGCCTCGCCGTTGAGCGATGGCAGCTTTTCTCCCTCCTTGACGACCGAGATCGTGTGTACGTCGCCTTGCGTCTCGATCTCCACGACGGCCACGTCGGCGTGCTTGCGCTGCAGCTCGCTGACGAAGCCGATCACGATTCCGCCGAACAGTAGAAATAGCCCCGGATTCAAAAACACTTCGTGCAAAAGTTGCCAGTTGAACATCGATTTGCGGTTTCCGGCGGTCGAATGCGCGGGGGCTGGGGCATGGCCGCCATGTTCGCCCGCCGTTTCGCGCGGCGCCGCCACGGCATGCGGATCGTAGCCCGGCTCGCTGGGCAGGTTGCCGAGCGCGTCCATGTTTTTGTGGCGCAGCCGCGACACCAAATACAGCGCCACGAGGCAGCCCGGGATCTCCATCACGGCCAGCATGACGGGCATGTAGGCGGCATAAGGAATGCCGGAGGCCAGCAGCACGCCGACGCAGGTCACGAAGGTGCCGGCCGAATCGGAGCCGTAATAGCCGGCGACGGTGGCGGCGTCGATCTGCCGCAGCCGAGTCGTGCCGCGCAGAATGAGGTAGGCCAGGCAGCCGATCATGAAATTCGTGATGAACCCGATCACCATGAATCCGCCGGCCTGGGCCAAGTCGTGGGCGTCGAGCGCCGCCAATTCCTCGCCGCCGTGCCAACCGATGGCCACCAGCAAGTAGATCGTCAGGCCCTGGTAAATGACGTGCGGAAACTCGAACGGCACTCGCAGCAGCGGGACCGAGAAGCCCATGTAAAAGAACAACAATAGCGGCTTGAAGAGGTTGTGCCGGAAATTGTCCCAAAACTGCTCCAACAGGCCTTGCATGGACACTCCTTCGGGATTGCGAGCGCGACAAAAAAGCGACGGGCCGGGGCCTTCGTCGAGCAGCCAAGAACTTGCCGCGCGCAGATCACGGGACGCAACCCTGCCGCCGCGCAATGCCGCGACGATCCGTGCCGGCCGTCGAAAATAACTCCGATCGACGACCCGACCTCAGGTAAAGGCTGCAATCCCACGGTCAGCGGACTCTGGCGCCAGCCGCCTCACGTTCGGGACCAACGAGCGCCATTATTCACCGCGGCGGACGGGCGCCTAGATAATCTTAAATTACAAATTTGCAAGCTTTGCCATAAAATAAGGCTAAGGCGATCTGGCCGGCTATCGGCTTTTCCCATCAAGCGGTGCGGCAAAAAGTTCAACTCGCCGCGGCCGACCTCGCCAGATAAGATGAGACAAGCGGCGAGGCGTCTGACGCAAAGCACGACGAGGCATGACGAATTGCATGGAACTCTTGGTCATCGAGGACGATGCGGTCATCGGCAAGGCCCTGCGGCAGGGTTTTAGCGAAGCCGGGCATGGCTGCGCTTGGGCCAAGCAGGGCGACAAGGGCCTGACATTGGCCACCAGCCAGCGGTTCGACGCCATCGTGCTCGACTTGATGTTGCCGGTCATGCCGGGGCTGGACGTGCTCAAGAACTTGCGCCGCCAGGGCATTCACACTCCGGTCATCCTGCTGACCGCGCTCGGTTCGGTCGAGGAGCGCGTGGAGGGCCTGAACGCCGGCGCCGACGATTACCTCGTCAAGCCGTTCGCCTTCACCGAATTGATGGCGCGGATTGAAGCGGTTTGCCGCCGCACCGCCTCGCGCCCGCCGGCCGTGATGCAGGTCGGCGACCTGTCGCTCGATTTGGCGACGCGCCGCGTCAGCCGCGGCGACGAAGAGGTGGAATTGACGCCCACGGAGTTCAGCCTGCTCGAGTTGCTCATGCGCCACGCCGGCCAGGTCGTGACTCGCAAGATGCTTTGCGAGCACTTGTGGGAGTCGGATTGGGAGGGCACGACCAACGTGATCGAGGTCCACATCAATCGCCTGCGCGGCAAGCTCGACAAGAAGTTTCACGACACGCTGATTCAAACCGTGCGAGGGCGCGGCTATGCCATTCGCTCCTCTGAGGAGTAGCTTTCGGTCGCTGCGATTCCGCCTGACGGCCTGGAACACCGCGGTCGTGTTATTGACCGTCGGGCTGGCCTTCGTGTTCATCCGCGAAGGGCTGCGCGTGACGCTGCTCGACGAAACCGACGCGCTCCTCAAGGAAGACGCCGAAGAAGTGGCGCTCGCCGTCGGAGAGTTCTATCCGATGATGCAAGCCATCCATCAGGAAATGGACCGCAAGGCGCTGGGCCACGTCAATCGCGGGTTGTATGTGCAATTGTTCGACGAACACGGCGGACTGCTGCATTCCACCTCGGCGTCGGTCGACGCCAAGCTGCCGAAAAAGCGGTCGACAAAACAGACGGAAATCCGCACGCGAGGCGGCCATCGGCTCGTCCTTCACGAGTTCCACAAGCCGGGGTTGCCCGTCTTCACCGTCTGCGTCGGCACGACGCTGGCGCACGTCGACGAGGACGTATCGCGGCTGACCGACTTGATGACGGTGGCTGGCGCCGCGATCTTGCTGTTGGCGCCGTTGGGAGGCTTCTGGCTGGCGGGCCGCGCCACGCACCCGCTGGCGCGGATCATCCACACGGCCTCTCGCTTGCGACCCAGCCACATGGAAGAGCGGTTGCCGATTCGCGGCGTCGGCGACCAACTCGACCAGCTCTCGTTGACGATCAATTCGTTCTTGGACCAGATCGGCGATTATCTGGCGCGGAACCGCGAGTTCGTGGCCAACGCCGCCCACGAACTGCGATCGCCGCTGGCCGCCATCCAGAGTTCGGTCGAAGTGGCCCTCAATGCCAAACGTTCGACCGAAGAGTATCAAGAACTGTTGGGCGAAATCGTCGACGAGTGCAGCCGGCTGGGCGTGCTGGTCAATCAGTTGCTGTTGCTGGCCGAAAACGACTCGGGAAGGCTCAAAACCGAACGCGATCCGGTCCGGCTCGACCAGATCGTGTCGACCTCCCTCGACATGTTCCGCGGGGCCGCCGAGGAGCGGGGGCTTGAATTGAGCGCCGGCAACCTCAATCCGGCGACGGTGCTGGGCGACGCCGGGCGCCTGCGCCAGGTCGTCAACAACCTGATCGACAATAGCCTCAAGTTCACTCCGGCCGGCGGACGAATTCGCGTGGCGCTACTGGCCAGCGCCGATGCCGAGCGGATCGTATTGCGAGTTTCCGACACCGGCGAGGGCATCGCCGCCGAGGATTTGCCGCACGTGTTCGATCGCTTTTATCGCGGCGACAAATCGCGGCGCCGCGACGACCGGACGTGCGGCAACGGCCTGGGGCTGAGCATTTGCCAATCGATCGTGGCTGCCCATGAAGGCGAGATTCGCGTGGAGAGCACGGTGGGCGAAGGCTCGGTTTTCGAAGTCGCGCTGCCGGCGGCGATGAACGGCCGGCCAGAGCCGGCAGACGCGGCGCCGACCGTTGGCGCGGCGTAGGCGCGGTTGGCGCCGGGGACCGGGACTGGGGATCGTGCGGCGCTCCGGCCCGCCTCTCTGGCTATCGCCTTGTCCTTGCCGCCTACTACGTTTCTCTCGTCGGCGGATAGCTCGCCACTTCGACGTGATGACCGTCGGGATCGCGAAAGAAAACCTGCCGCAACCCCGTGTCGGACTGCACGTTGGCCCGGAACGGCACGCCGTGCTCCGTCAGCAACCGTTCCACCGCTGCGACATCGTGGGAGAAGAAGGCCAAGTGGTCGTCGCGGGTTTGTATCGGTCCGGCAGGCGCTCCGATTGACTCGTCGCACAGCAGATGGATCTGCAAAACCCCGTCGAACAGCCATGCGCCGGGAAAGCCCAACGCGGGCCGGGGAATCTGGCGAAACCCCAGCACGTCGCGATAGAAGGCGATGCTGGCTTCCAATTGCTTGGTGCGCCGCGCGACATGGTGCAGCGATCGAAGCGGCAACTGATCGGGCATGGTTCGGTTTGGGCTGAAGGTCATCCACGGCGCCCCGCCGGCCCATGATACCTGGCAAGCTCGGCGGTTTCTGCGCGTCGTGACGATTTTCTCGATTGTATCGGCAAGTCCTGCCGATATAGAGCCTGTCAGGGCCTGGTCCCCGATCCGCTCATTTTCAGGAGTCCTCGCGATGAAACTCGCCATGTCGGCCTTGTTCGCCTTCGCCCTCTTGGCAGGCCCTAGCGGCTGTTGCCTGTTCTCTTGCGGCCCGCTGTCTCAGGGCTGCGCAGGGTTCGACGATGGCGGCTGCGATGGCGGCGGGTGCGATGTCGGAGGATGCGGCGGCGGTTGCGGTTGCGAGGCGGATGGATATCCGGCCACTCGCGGTTGCATGGGTTGCTCGCGGCGGCTCCATATCTTCAACTGGTCGCGGTGCTGCGACTCCTGCGATCAATGCGGCAACTGGACCGGCGCCGGCTTTGTTTCTCAAAAAGGCGGCTGGCCCGGCCGCCAGTACGCGGCGGCGCCCGCCAGCGCCGATGAAGCCGCTCCCGAAATGGAAATGACGACCACTGGGGAAGCGCCTCGCGAACAAATCGTGCCCGGCAGCATGAAAGTCACGACGCGCGACGTCGAACCGGCGCCGGCGGAGGATGCCGCAGGGCCCTCGGCCGCCCGGCGTCCCAAAACGGTCTCGGCCCCACGGCCCGCCAAACGCATTAGCTCTTCGAAGAAATAGCAGGCGGTCGGATCGCGCTTCGCGTACACTGGGGAAGCTCTGAACCATCGAGCGAGGCCCTCACTCACCCCCCAGCGAAGCACGACCCCACCGCGTATGCCTGTCAGCGGCGTCCAAGCCTTCCTGAACATGCTGGCCGAGGCTGGCGTGCGATACCTGTTCGGCAATCCGGGCACGACCGAACTGCCGCTGATGGACGCGCTGGTCGATGACCGCCGCATTCAATACATCCTCGGCCTGCAAGAAGTGCCCGTGATGGCCATGGCCGATGGCTATGCCCAGGCCTCGCGCTCGCCGGGCGTCGTCAATTTGCACATCAGTTGCGGCTTGGGCAACGCGATGGGCATGCTCTACAACGCCTACCGCGCGGGCACGCCGCTGTTGGTCACGGCCGGGCAGCAAGACCGGCGGCTGAAGTTCGAAGAGCCGATCCTTTATTCCGACATGGTGCAGGTCGCCCGGCCCTGGACCAAGTGGGCCGCTGAGATCGACCGCGTCGAGGACTTGCCCTCGGCGATTCGCCGCGCCGTGCAGACCGCGCTGATGCCGCCCACCGGGCCAGTCTTCCTGTCGCTGCCGATCGACCTGCAAAGCGAAATCGCCGACTTGGATACGGCGCCGGCCCACAAGCTCGACCCGCACGTGCGGCCTCCTGCCGCCGCTTTGCGTCGGGCGGCCGAAGTGCTGGCCCAGGCCCGCAACCCTGCCATCCTGGCCGGCAGCCGCGTGGTCGAGGCCGACGCCGTGCCGCAACTGGTCGCCGTCGCCGAACGGCTGGGCGCAGCGGTGCTGACCGAATCGGGCACGACGCACGGCCGGCTTGGCTTTCCGGCCAATCATCCGCTCTACGCCCAGGCGCTGCCCCTCTGGTCGCCCGAGGTTCGCGACCGGCTCGCCGAGTTCGACGTGCTGCTGGCCGTCGGCATGGACCTGCTGCGGCTGTATGTCTACTTCGAGCCGGCCCGCGCCATCCCCGAACACATTCGTATCATCCATCTCGATCAAGACGCCTGGCAGCTCGGCAAGAACTACCCGCTGGAGGTCGGGCTGGTCGGCGATCCGCAAGCCGGCTTGTCGGAATTGGCCGTGCTGCTGGACGAATTGCTCTCGCCCGAGGCCGCGGCTGCCGCGCGATCGCGAGCAGAGGCCCGCGGCGCGGAGCACCAAAAGACGCGCGACGAGCTGTGGCGCCGCGCCGAGGGCGAGCGAGACGCAAGGCCGCTCACGCCGCTGGGCCTGATGTCGAGCCTGGCCCGCGTACTGCCCGACAACGTGGCGGTGGTCGAAGAGGCGGTCACCACGACGAATACTTACTTCGAGCGGCTCGGCGCACTCAAAAACACGTCGGGCTATTTCGCGCATCGCGGTTGGGCTTTGGGCTGGGGGCTGGGCTGCGCGCTCGGCGTCAAGTTGGCCTGGCCCGAGCGCCCCGTGCTGGCGATGCTCGGCGAAGGCGCCGCGATGTATGGCATCCAGGGCCTGTGGAGCGCCGCCAAGTATCGTCTGCCGGTGACGTTCGTGGTGCCGAACAACGCCCAGTATCAGATTCTGAAAATCGGCGCGCGGCAACTTGCATTGCCCGCGGCCCAATCGGATCGTTATGAAGCACTCGACCTGGTCGGGCCGGAAATCGACCTGGTTGGCTTGGCCCGTTCGCTGGGCGTCGAGGCCCATCGCATTACCGAGCCTGACGAACTCGCCGAGCGCATCGCCGAATCGCTTGCCGGCGACGTGCCGCGGTTGTTCGACGTGCCGATCCAGCGCCAGGCGCCGGCGAAGTTGAGTTATTGAGGGAGTGCGGAGTCGGGAGACGATACAATCGGGCCAGCATTCGTTGTTCCACGCTTAGGATCGCGGATTAAATAACTTCCCCGGGTCCGTAGAATTCCTTGTCGGGGCACGACAAGGAGGCGGACCATGTTGATCGAATCGTATTCGCCCGAGACGGAACGGCGGATGAAGGCGTTGTATAAATCCTTGAACGAG
>DATNEC010000396.1:0-10760 GCA_035606815.1 Pirellulales bacterium | reverse complement strand
CGCGAGTCGCCAAATCCCTTATGCGAAGTTGCGGCGTGCGGACTCGCATAACATGCGTCTTTCATCGCGTCAATTTCAAGTGGGCACAATGTGCGTCGCCGCAACCTGCCCCATCGCATCTAGAGTTCGCGTTGACCCTGGATTCCACGTCGAGCCGCGTCACGTAGCCCTTGCGATGCATCGTGAGGCTGTAGCTCAATTGATTCTCGATCGTCAGCAGATTCTGCTTCGCGACGACGATGTCGGCCTCCGCCCGTCGCACATCGCGTCGGAAAGTGCCCTGCTCATATTCGGCGACGGCGATCTTGGCGGCGGCGAAGTCCTTCTCGGATGAGATCTTCGCGGCTTCCGCTTTGGCCACCGCGATCTCTTGCGTGAGGATCGAGTCTTCAATGCTCGACGAATCGAGCCGCACCAGCCGGTCGCCCTGTTTCACGTGGCTGCCGTCAGGCACGATCTCCAGAATCGTAATCGGGCCGGGCACTTTGCACTTCAATTCGATGTTGTTGGCGCTTTCCACATTCCCGTCTTCGGTGACGGTGATGAGCAGGTCGGCCTTCTTTACCCGGGTCGTCATCAGGCGGCCGGCCGCCTGGTCGCCGGCGTGAAGGTACGCATACCCCGCGGCAATCGCGGCGCCGACGACCAGCATGGCCAGAAGGGCAAGCGTCCAGGCCAGCCAGCCGCGGCGGTTGCGGCGCGGCAAGCGATCGGCGAGTCGATTCTGAGGGCGCTGGGAAACAGCCTGATCTTCGACTGTCATGGTCATGCAACGAAATCCCTGGAATTGAGACGTGCCACGGCTAGCGATTATACCCCCGCCGACCCCCGATGGCTTCAGGAAACAAGCGGCTGCTCTGGGAATGCTCAACGTGCGTCAGCCCAGGACTTTCGGACAGCGACGGGGGACGGAGAATGGTCCCCCAAAGAAAGGTCCGAAAGATGGAGAGGCACAAGCAAGATGCGGTTCAGCGTCGGCGCCCGCATGATAAGGCGTTCGAGCGAGAGGCGGTGCGGCTGGCGCCGGCGGGAAGGCATGCCACCGCCGGCGCTGCGCAGCCGATCCGCGATCAGGTCTTCGAGCCGCGATCAGGCCCCCAGCGCCGCTCGCGTCTTCTCGACCAGGCGGTTATCAGGCTCCGTCGAACCGTTGAGATTGAACATGCTGGCGGCCAGGTAGCGGCCCCGCCACTCGGGCGAGACGCTGCGGTAATCTTCGAGCACGGCGGAACTGAACTTGTAGTCGTGGGCGTCGTTGCCCTTGAGAAACACGAGCAGCCGCGCGGCGTCGATCAAGGGCTTGGGATCGGGGTGCTGGGTCGCATAGTTGAGCGTCTTCCGCGCCGCGGTCATCGGGTCGCGCTTGACGTCGGCGAAAATCTCGTTGACCGCTTCCGATTCCGTCGCCGCGAGCGGGGCCGGCTCCAGTTCGGCCAGCTTGGTGTCGGCCACCTTGCCGCGGCCTTGCATGGCCGAATGGAACATCGACAAGAAGGCGGCGTTTTGCAGCAGCAGCAATCGGCGGTTGCGATCTTCGGTGTTGGCGTTGAAGGCGTAGTGCAGCGCGTTGGTCGAGGTCACGGCGTGCAAGCCGACGATGCCCGGTTGGCGGGCCAGCAGTTCGCCGGCGCCGACGAACAGCGCATCCCAGATCGACTGCGGCGCCGTCTTGCGGTTCAGCAACTCGACGATCTGCTCGCAGCAGTCGCCGGGCGAGCCGTCGTGCAAGGTCGAAAGCAAATCGGCCGTGGCCTTGGAATCGATCTCGCCCTGCTGCCAGCCCTCTCGAATTTTGGCGGCGCGTTCGACGTTTTCGCGCCCCGGGCGGTCGGCCGGCAAGTCATCCTTCGCCGGGTTGCCGTCTTCGTGGGCCAACATGGCGTAGGCCAGCGACCGCAGAATGGGTTCGGCATGTTGCCAGCCGATGGCGTCCAGCGTTCGCCAGCCATTGGCCACGTAGATCGCCTTGTGGCCGATCGAGCGAAAGTCTCGCGAACCGAAGCGGCTGAAGAGGTTGAATAGCGCCTGCCGGTCGCCCGAACGGGCCAAAGCGGCGGCGGCCGCGTCGGCCTTGCCCTCGTCCCATTGGTCCATCGCCTCGATGAAGGGGGCCTCGGCCTTGTCGGCCGGCGGCACAGCCGATTCGTCGACCGCCTGCATCGTCCAATCGCCTTCGCGAACATCGGCCGCCTGCGACTCTTTGAAATGGTCGATCGCCCAGAAGATCGGCAGCCAGCGATGTTCGTCGGGCGACGAGAGGCTGGCCAAGTGGGCCGAATTGACCACCAGCACGGCGTGGAACTTGAAACCGACCGAGGGCCGGGGCTGCACGTTGCGAATGCCGGCCAACTGCAAGGCCGCGAGAATCTCCGGATATGTTGTTCCGCCGTGGATCTTGCCGGCGACCTCCGTCAGCAGCTTCTCGCGCGGCGTATCTTCCAACAGCCGCACGAGCGGCTCGATCTCCGGCTGGAACTGCACCTTGCCGGGTTCCAGTTTCGTTTCGGCGGCGCTGAGGGGCCGCAAGCGGCCAATAAATCCCAGATCGCCCAAGCCGGCAAATGCGCCGCCGGCGGCGGCCGTTCGCAGAAAACCTCTTCGCGTGGTGGGACGTGACATGATTTCCTCCTTGGAGAAATGAACATGTGGAAGCGGCCAAGCCCCGTTCGTCCCGGCGCGTGAGATTATACGCCCCGGCGGCGCCCTTGTCTCGCGCGAGATCCCGAAACGCTTGACGGCCGGCGGGCGGCAAGCGAGCGGCGCCGAGAGAATCGCCGCGCGGCCCAAGCTAACGCGGCGCCGCCCGGAGTTCGACTCCGTCGAAGCTGGCCTCGCCAACGGCGCCCAACAGGCCGATGGAAACGACCGCCAGGCGGGCGGAACGAGGCACCTTCATGCGGCCCTGACGCTTGGTCCATGGGGCGTTGCCGAAGCCCGCGACGATTTCTGCCTGGCCGATCGGCGCCCGCTCGGCGTCGAAAAACGTGACGTTGATCTTCGGCTCTTGATCGAGACCGGCCCCGCGCTCGACCGCGCGCAAACGGACCCAATAGCTGACATCCAAGTCGGTGACTTGCTCCCCGTCGACTCCGAACGCCTGCAATGCCTGCGCGGCGCGCCCCGGAACCTCGTTGAGGAGTTTCAGGCAAGCGGTCCCTTCGGGAAGATCGGGTTCGCCGGCGATTTCGGCCTGGCGCACGTAGTACCAGCCGGCGGGCTGGCGTTCGGTCTCGGCCAAGAGTTGTTCGAAGCCGCCGTTGACGAGGGCCGGCCGGACCGGGTCGGGCTTCAGCAACCGTTGTTCTTCCGCCTGTCCCGTCATGGGCACGAACATCGTCGGCTCGCGCGATTGGACGATCAACTCGCCGTTCTGCTTCTTGAACAGGAACAGCGTCTGTTGATATCGCTCTCCGACCGGGATCGCTAGCGTGCCGCCTTCGCGCAGTTGATCGACGAGCGGCTGAGGAATTCTCTCCGGCGAACAAGTGACGATGATGCGGTCGTAAGGCGCGTATTGCGGCCAGCCTTGGTACCCATCGCCGAGCCGAGTATGGACGTTTCGACAACCGAGACGCCGGAGCGTCGACGCGGCGCGGCGACTGAGCGTGCCCACGATCTCGATGGTATAGACATCCTTGACCAGCTGGCTCAAGACGGCGGCCTGGTAGCCGCTGCCGGTGCCGACTTCCAACACCTTGTCCGTCGGTTGCACGGCCAGCCGCTCCGTCATCGAGGCCACCATGAAGGGCGGAGAAATGGTCTGGCCGGCGCCGATCGGCAGGCACATGTCGTAGTAGGCGTAGGGCCGTTGATCGGGCGTCACGAATTCGTGCCGAGGCGTGGCCCGCATGGCTTTCAGCACGCGCTCATCCTTGACGCCCGCCGCGGCGACGTCCTCGTCGACCATCCGCCGTCGAGCGGTCGCCCAGAAGTCGCCCGGCGCCGTTCTGTGGCCGGCTTCGCCCGCGGCAAGGTCGGGGGTTTGGGCGTGAAGCGGCGTTGGCGTAGGCCAGCAAACCGTCAGCGCCGCAAGAAGAGGGCAGATTCGTACCATTCCGATCTCGACAAGAAAAGCGTGCGTTCGAAAATCGCCCGTTCGCCAGGCCCTAGAATCGTCAAAGTTTACGCAGCCGCTTGAGTCGAAAGTTGGATGAGTGATGCAAGAGGAACTGCCGCGAGATAAAGGCCGCAATCACGAGCCAAGGCCAGCCGATCCAAGGAGCGAGCGCCCTCCAGCGCGGCGGCGGCCCGGCGAGATCGGCCTCGAATGACAGCGTACCCGGCTGCCGCGGATCATCCGCCTCGATGGAAAACCGCCAACGGCCCGCTTCGGGCAGATCGAACTCCGCGGCTTGAAACAGTTTGTTCGTGGCTTGGTCGACGGTCGCCCGCCGGCGAATGGACTCGCCGTGGCGATCGAGCGGCGCCGCCGTGACGAACACCTCGGCCCGTCCGATCGGATCGGCGCTCGCCGCGTCCTGCACGTAGACGCTGACGTCGACTCTGCCCGCGCGCAGAGGGGTCGGCGACGTGAAGACGCTCACCATGCGGCCGCCGATTCGTTGCGAAAGCCGCAGCGCTCCGCCGTCGCCCCTGGCCGAAGTGCAAAGGAGCGACAACGCAACTAGAAAGAAACAGGAACCACAGATGGCACGGATGACACGGATGACACGGATTTTTTTCATCCGTGCGATCCGTGTCATCCGTGGTTTATTTCCCGTTGGCGGGTGCATGGTCACGCTCCTGGCATCGTGCCGCGCATTTGCATCGGCTGCAAGAGAATCCAAATCCCCGCGAAGTACATCAGCGCGATCAACAAGGCCCAAGGCGCCAGCGCCCGCACGGCGCGCCAAAATCGCTGCGATGGGCTGACCGCAATGCGATAACTCGCATAGAGCGAAAGCAGCAGGCCGAAATCGAGGGCCAGAATCTCCGCATGTAACAGCCAATCGGCCGCCGGGCGGCAGCAGCCGCAGACCCAGCGAGGCTCTCCCGCGAACGGCAAGCCGAGATCTCCGGCGAACCGCTGAATGACCGGCAGTGCGGCGTCGTAGCTGGTGAAGAAATGAAAGCTGTAATGGGCCAGCCACATGCTGAAGCCGAGCGGAACCAGAGCGTAGGCAAACCGGCGGGCGGTATGCAGCCAGGCGCGCGGTCCGGCGCTCAAGCCGCAACTGAACGCCGCCGCCGCCCCGACGAGCACGATCGGCCCGAGAACCAGCGTCGCCAAATAAAATCCGGGCGTGACCCAGGCCGCTTGGTGCGGCCCGGCCGCTGATCGCAAGCGGTCCAGCCCATGCACGACCGGGGCGACCATCCCCGCGGCGTTGGCGAAGGCGGCGAAGACCAGCACCACGCACAGCGCCGCCAGATCGGTGCGGCCGGCCAGCCGGCCGAGCGAGTCGTGCGGCGTTTCGCTCCACAGCGCGTGGCCGGGCGCGACTGCCAGAATGCCCACGTTCGCGTGCGGGCAGGCATGCACGCAGTCGAGGCAGAAGGTGCAATCCATGTTGCTCGACTTTTGCGGCACGAGCAGTTGCAACTCGCAGCCCGGAACGCTTGGCGAGCCGCGAATGCACTCTTTCGTGTGGCAGGCAGCACAGACTTCCGCCTCGCGGACTTTCACCTCCAGCGGCGAGACGAGCGACTGCACGAAATTGAACTGGCCGATCGGGCACAGGTACTTGCAAAACGAAGCCCCGCGAAACAGGCCGTCGACGACAAAGGCCGCCGCAAAATAGGCGATCGCAATCCAGGCCGTTCGCCAAGGGTTGTCCCACAGAGCGAACTGCTCGTAGGCCCAGAAGAACGTCGCCAACAGGCTGACGGCCAGCCATTTGCTGCGCAGCCGGCGCGGCCAGTTCCAAGCCGCCGGCAGCCAGCGGCGGCCGAGGCGCCGCGGCACGGTAAACGGACACGCCATGCAAGCCACGTTGCCCGCGGCGAACAGGCCGATCACCAGCAGCCCGCGCCAATGAATCCAGGGCAGCACGCCGGCGAGGTTCATCGGGCCGATCTGCGGCCCGCGCAAGCCGTCGTAGATCATCGCCGCCGCCACGACGAGCATCGGCAATTGCAGCGCAATACGGGCCCGCGGCCAGCGCAGAAATCGACCCAACAACGGGATTCGCAACACGTCGAACGGCGCCGCACCGCGTTTGGGGCGTGCGGCCCGTTCACCCTGTAGGCGCCGGGCTTGCCTTGGCGCGTCGGAAGCCTTTCCACGACGCTCGCCCGTGCCGCACAATTGCGCCAATCCGATTGCAAACAGCGGTCCCAAATAGGCGAGCGATCCGGGCGCCCACATCAGCGCCCCCCCCGCCGCCTGGTCGGCCAGGGCACTGACGCCGGCCACGCGCGGCGCCTCGGCATAGTGCGGATACCAGACGTGCCCGGAAAAGGTCAGCAGGGCCGCAAGCACCGTGTTTTGCAAGTCGGCGGCGATCAAGTAAGGGACGAGCAGCCAGCGCGACCAGCGCGGCCGGCTGGGATAAGGCCGCACGACCGGATGCCAGAAAAGCAAAGCCGTCGCCAGAAAGCAAGCATGTTGCAGGTAGTGCCAGGCGTCGCGCTCAAGCGCGGCTTCGTACACCGCCGGCGCGTGCCAAAGCCACGTCGCCCCGGCGAACAGCGGCAGCGCGACGCAGGGGTGCGTCAACCGCTCGAACCCTCGCCGCAGCCATCGAACGCGAAGCACAGGCGCCGCCCAATCGCGGCGAACGACCGCCGGCAAGCCGCGCAGCAAGGGAAAAAACGGCGCACCAAGCCAGATCAACGGCGGCGCCGCCATCATCAGCAGCAGGTGTTGCAGCATGTGGACCTGCAACAACAGTCCGGAGAACGGTTCGATGGGCGACGCCAATGCCAGGAAGATGGTCCCCAGGCCCGCCATGAAGGCCGCCAGGCGACCGGCATGCCAACGCTCGGGGTCTCGCCCCCGCAGTGCGAGCCAACCCCGTAGATAAACGCCCGCCGTCGCGAGCAGCGCGGCCGACAGCCACGGCTCGGACGGCCAAGAGCGCAGCACGGCTTCGAAGGTCGGGTTCATGCGACAAGGTTATTCAAAAAAACACGATTAAAGCGGCAGGAGCCGCTTCTACTTGGCGCTCTCGGCGGCGGCCGATTGTCCTTCGGGACGCAGGGACGACAGAAACGCGACCAAGACGCTCATCTCCGCGGGGCTGATTTGCTTGCCGTAGGCGGGCATGTTGCCGCCGCCGGGCGTGCCGTTGCTGATCTGGTCGATTAATTGATCGCGCGTGAGTCGGGCGCCGACGCGCGAAAGATCGGGTCCGCGACGCCCGCCGACGCGATCGAGCGCGTGACAGTTCCGGCAACTCTTGTTTTGAAACACCGCGGCGCCTTGCAGCTCGACGGGCGAGCTGGCTTCGACCAAGCGCTCGGGAATCGCGGCGCCGCTCCAGGCCGTCATCTCCGGCGACCAGGGAGAAGTCGCGCCTTCGTAGGTCAGCGCGCCGAACAAGGCGTAAATGACGATCACCGACAACACCGCGACCGGCCGCCGGCTGGGCGCCCGCTCGCCCCGATTGCTGACGAATGGCACGAGGAACAACGCGGCGATCAGCAGCAGCGGGAACACCAGAATGATGAACGTCTCGGCATCGGGCGGGCTGAGCGAAAGCAACGCGAAGAGCCACAAGAAGGGCCATTCGGGCCGCGGATTGGCGCCGCCCAGCGTCGGGTCGGGCGGGTCGGTCGGCCCCTTGGGACCGAGCACCGCGGCCAACGCCACGACGGCGATCACCGCGAGGGCTGAAAAGAACACGTCCTTGAGTAACGCATCGCCGAAGAAAGGGACGCCCCGTTTTAATTCTTCTTCGTACTCGGCGTGATACGTTTTCGGATTCACTCCGCGGCCCGGCGCGGGCGGGGCGTTGACGCCGCATTTCAGCACGAGCCACAGATGAACGGCCAGCGCGATCACGAGCGCGGCCGGAATGACGAACACGTGCAGCGAGAAAAAACGGCTCAACGAATCGCCGCCGATCACTTCGCCGCCCAGCAGCAGCCGCACCAGTTGCGGCCCGGCGCCTGGCACGCGGCCGGCCATCGATCCGCCGACGGCCAACCCCCAGTAAGCATCCGGATCCCAGCGCAGCACCTGGCCCGTGAAAAACATCCCCAGGGTACACAAGAGCAGCACCACCCCGGCGCACCACGTCAGCTCGCGCGGATACTTGTAGGCCCCGTGCAGAAAAACCTGCGTCATGTGGGCGAGCACCATCACGACCATGCCCGAGCCCGCGTAGTAATGCAGCGCCCGCAGGAACCAGCCCAGCGGCTGCTCGTAGTTCAACCACAGCAAGCTTTCGTAGGCCCGATCGGCCGAAGGCACGTAGACCAGCGCCAGTCCGATGCCCGTGAGAACCTGCAACAACAGTAGCGTCATTGACGCGCTGCCGAAAACGTACCACCAGCCCATCGGTCCGGCGGCGCCGCGTGGAATCGGGTGCCGCAGCACCGGCAGCAAGCTCTCGCTGAAGCTCAACCGCACGTCGAACCAGCGGCCCAATGATTTCAAGAGGTTTTTCATGGCGGCATTCAGGCCGGTTCGTCGAGCGTGTCTTGCAAGGTCGGATAGTGGGGCGCCTGAATTTCCAGCCGCCCCGCGCGCACGCGCCAGACGCAATGAAACAGTCCGCGAGGCGGCGGCCCCGAGGCGCGTTCGCCGTCGGCGTAATACACTCCGCCGTGGCACGGGCACATGAATAACCCCGACTGCGGAAACCAGGAGACCGGGCAACCCAGGTGCGCGCAGTTGACGGCCAATACGAGAAATCTCGGTTCGCCGGCGGCGTCTTGGCCCTCGTTCCGCACGTAAACGCTGACGCGCGAGACCAGGCCGTCCCACGGCTGGCGGATTGGATTGTCGAATGTCACTTGCCGCGTTTCGTCGAGCGGAAAGTCTTGCAACGCGCCCAGCGGCGCCCACGGGATTTCTCTGGTGCGCTTGCCGAACAAGTATTCGACCAGCGGCGCCGCCACGACCAGGGAGGCGACGGCGCTCAAGCCCCCGGTGAGAATCCGAAAGAAGCTGCGCCGGCCGGGCGCGGGCGAAGAGGGCAAGGAATCGTTGCCGACGACGTCGTGCGTTTCGTGCATAGTGCGGGTTACTCCTGCGATTGTCTCGGCCGGTTGCTCGCGTCGGGCTTCTCGGTCGCGGCTGCACTTCCGTCGCGGCGCCGCCACTCGGCCAGCATCGCCACCAGGTCGCTGACCTCGCGCGACGACAAAGGCTCGAAGTCGGCGTCGCGATCTTGACTGGAATGGCTCGGCATGCCGAGATCGGGCCGTCCGGTGATGATGATCCGGCGCAATGCCTGGTCGCTGATTAACTCCAGGAATTCGGGAGCTTCGATCGCCCCGGCCACGTCGCCGCCTTGGCCGCGATCGCCGTGGCATTCCGCGCAGGCGCGGGCGAAGACAGCCCGGCCGCGGTCCGGATCGGCGTCGCGCTGCTCGTCCGAGTCGGCCAAGTAGGGCGGCGGCTCGGCGCCAGGCGGTTCTTCCGCCTGCCAGTGCCGCTTGAGGCCGCCGGCCAGCGCTTGCACCTGCTCGTCGGAGAGCGGACCGCCGTGGCGATGAGCAAACGCCGGCATCGGCGTTCCCCGGCGTCCCGCTGCGATCGTTCGCAGCAGTTCATCGTCGGGGACGATCGCCAGAAAAATGGGATCGTTCAGCGGCGGCGCGGGGCCGAGCCTGCCTTCGGCGCCGTGGCAGCCGGCGCAATGCCGGGCGAACAGCCGCCCGAAGTCCATAATCTGGCCCTCCGGCGCCGGGCGGTCTTTGGGATCGGGCTTGCCGGGAAGGTCGCAGCCAAGGACCAGCAAGAGCGGCAGCATCCAACCAACTGTGGGGAACGCCCTCCGCGGAGTTCCGTGCCGCTGCCATGCGATCCTCCGGTCGGACATTCGCCCGTCGGGCAAGAGCGCCTCGCGCGCCGGAACGCCACGGAGAGCGTTCTCTACAGCACCACGGTTCAGTTCAATGGTCATGCCCATCTCACTCCGGCGCTCCGCTGCCCGCCGGCGCGATATGGACCAGTTCCGAGCGCACGACGACCATCGCGGCCGCCAAGCCAAAGACGAATTGCGATACGACGAACCAGGGCCAATCGACGCGCTGCTGCAAAACGGGATTGACCACGCCCATCAAGCCGTAGCTGCCCGCCGTCCACAACAGCGGCATCACCAGTCCGCCCCAAGCGAACGAAGCCGGGATCGTTCCGAGCCTGGGCAACACGATTCCGTAGGCCGCGCCAAACGCCGCCGAGAAAACCACGTGCATGCCAATCGCCGCGGCCAACCAGTCGGCGTGAAACTGCTCCAACTCCGCGAGCGGCAGGCTGGCCATGCCGGGCGAGGCCATGGCGGCCAAGAGATTCGCGGGATACCAAATGCCGCGATGCACCGATAGGCTCCATAGAATCGCCGGGGCCGGCATCACCAAGCCGCCGATCAACCCGCCGATCAGGCCCGCGACCGTTTGATTTCGCTCCTTGAGAGCGATCACGACGACGGCCGACACGATGCCGTAAACGAATTGCGAAGCCACGAACCACGGCCAAACCACGCCCGCCGACGCAGCCGGGTTCGTGAGCCGCAGCAAGCCGAAGCTGACGCCGGTCCACAACAGCGGCATCAACAGTCCGCCCCAGGCCAACGGCTTGGGGAGCGCCGGCAGCGTCGGCATCAAGACGCCATAGATCAAGCCGACGATCAGGCTCACGACGACGTGAA
>DATNEC010000386.1:0-5992 GCA_035606815.1 Pirellulales bacterium | reverse complement strand
AGGGCATTCAATTCGCGGCGGGCAAGCTGGCGGCCAGCGAAGAAGCGCTGGTCGCCGCGGCCCGCGGCATGATGACCACCGACACGCGCCACAAACTCGCCGGCCGCACTTTGCAACTCGCCGGCCGCACCGTCCAGATCGCCGGCATGGCCAAGGGCGCCGCGATGATCGGTCCGCGGATGGCGACGATGTTGGGCGTGATCCTGACCGACGCCGCTCTCGCGCCGGCGGCGGCGCAGCAGGCCCTTTCGGCCGCCGTCAACGACAGCTTCAACTGCATCAGCGTCGACGGCCACATGAGCACCAACGACACCGTGCTCCTGTTGGCCAACGGCGCCGCCGGGACCGGCCCTTTGGCCGGCGGCGATCTGGCGGGGTTCCAAGCGGCGCTCGGCGAGGTCTGCATGGAGCTGGCGCAGGCCATTCCCGCCGACGGCGAAGGCGCCACGCACCTGCTGACGATCGATGTGGAAGGGTGCGCCTCGCGACAGGCCGCCCACGCTATCGCCAAAACCGTCGCCGAAAGCGTGCTGGTCAAAACGGCGATCGCCGGCGCCGACCCGAACTGGGGTCGCATCGTTTCGGCGGCCGGTTATGCCGGCGTTCCGTTCGAGCCGGGCGGCGTCAACCTACGTTTGAACGGTTTTTCGCTCTACGAGCGAGGCGCGCCCGTCGCCTTCGATGAGACGGCCGTTTCGCAGTCGATCCGCGATCGGCGTGAGACCTCGATCGTGCTCGGTTTCGGCGAAGGCCGGGCGCGGGTGCGCTTCTGGACCACCGACCTGACGGCCGAGTACGTGCGGCTGAACGCCGATTATCGCACATAATCGAGCGGCAAAAATATCGAAACCGCCGGTTTGACAAGCCCCGAATCCGACCTAGGGTTGAATTGCTGACGGGACCGCATCCTCATTCATCTTCCGGTTCCCTCGGCCTTCATCTAGGCTTTCTCACCCCCGTGTTTGGGCAGGGTCTTCCTATTCGAGGGCCCTGCCTTTTTTTGTTGCTCGCCCACACTAGCCCGAAGCGTTAGCCGAACGCTTCGGGCTAGTGTTGTTTTTGGCCGTGGCGACACGGCATTAGGATCTCACTTATGCCGCCTCGCTTGACAAACTCTATTCGCTCGACTACCAACAAAGCTTGCTTTCCCGTCGCCCCCACGGGCGGCCCGTGCGCTCGGCCCGTTTTCGCCGCTAAGCCGCCTCCCGCGTTCAGGTGCTGATTGCCATGCCATGTTCCATCGAAACCGACCCCGAAATCCTGCCGACCGACGACGCCCAACTGCCGCCGGGCGGGGCGTTCATCGACGCCGGCGCGGCGGACCTTGACGAACTTTCGCCGACCGACCGGGAACTCCGCGAAACGGTCTGTTCCGCCCCGGAAGGAGACGCCGACGACGAGTTTGACGACGACGACTTCGACGACGACTTCGACGACGATTTCGAAGACGAATTGGACGAGGAATTGAACGACGATCTCGATGAGTTCGACGAGGACATCGAAGAGGGCGGCGACATCGACCCCGGCGCGGAAGACGACGAAGACGCCGCCTTCGACGAAGAAACCTGATCCCGACTCAGGCCCGCCGACGCAGCCCCATCGACACAGCCCATCGACGCAGCCGCTGTCGAGACGGAATCCGGCGCCGCGGAAAGAGAGCACCAGCCGATGTTGGAACTTGCCGCTCAAGTCGACGAAGCCGTGGCCGCCATTCGCCGGCGCTTCAGCGGAGAGGCCCGCGTCGGGATCATTCTCGGCACGGGGTTGGGCGGACTGGCCCAGCAGATCGAGGCCGAAGCCACGTTCGACTACGAGTCGATCCCTTACTTCCCTCGTTCGACGGCCGTTAGCCACGCGGGCCAGTTGGTCTGCGGGCGGCTGGCCGGCTTGCCGATCGCGGCGATGGAGGGCCGTTTTCATGCCTATGAGGGCTATTCGCATCAGCAGATCACTTTTCCGGTGCGCGTGATGCGGGCCTTGGGCGCCGAGTTGCTCATCGTCTCGAACGCGTGCGGCGGCATGAACCCGCAGTACGCCTGCGGCGACGTGATGGTCATCGAAGACCACATCAATCTGATGAACGGCAACCCGCTGATCGGCGTCAACGACGACAAGCTGGGACCGCGCTTTCCCGATATGTGCCGGCCCTACGATGTGGCCTTGATCGAGCAGGCGTTGGAGATCGCGCGGCAAGAGAACTTCACCGCCCATCGCGGCGTCTACGTGGCCGTCACCGGGCCGAACCTGGAGACGCGGGCCGAATATCGTTTTTTGCGATTGATCGGGGCCGACGTGGTGGGCATGTCGACCGTGCCCGAAGTGTTGGCAGCCGTTCACGCGGGGATGCGCGTGCTGGGCCTGTCGGTCGTGACCGACATGTGCCTGCCCGACGCCTTGGCGCCGGCAGACATCGGCCGCATTCTGGCGACCGCCGCCTCGGCCGAGCCGAAGCTGCGCAAGATCGTGCTCGGCGTGCTGAAGTACGAAGCCGGCAAGTAGACACATAGCATGGAAGGCTGCGCGCCCTCGTCGGCACGTGACTTTTCGCTTCGCCGATTGATTGTCGGCTGCCGCCCGATTATTTTAATTCTGCTTCTCGCCGCCAGACGTGACGCCGCGGGTCCACTGTCACTCCCTCTCATCGCGCAACG
Organism: Pirellulales bacterium; assembly: GCA_035606815.1. Classification (GTDB taxonomy): domain Bacteria; phylum Planctomycetota; class Planctomycetia; order Pirellulales; family JAICIG01; genus JAICIG01. The sequence continues at coordinate 3,341 of DATNEC010000386.1, read as the reverse complement.
CAAAGGAAAGAACCATGCCCCAAGGGAAAGTCGTGATGCTCGGTTTGAATCAAACCGGCGTGATCGCCTTCATTATCATGTTCTTCTTGTGCTTCCCGTTGTGCTTTATCCCCTTCTTGCTCGACTCGTGCAAAGGCGTGCCTGAATAAGCGAATGGCCGGAAAACATGGTCGCATCGCCGCTTGACTTCGTCCCTTGGCCTGTTCGCCTGCGCCGCGTCGGTTGGCGAGTCGCGCGGCTGGCGGCCGTGTGTTACTTGTTGGTGCTGCTGGCGATGATGTTCTTCGAAGAACGGTTGATCTTCCATCCCGATCGCCTGCCGCGCGACCGCTGGGACCGGCCGGGCGTCGAGCGGGCCTGGTTCGAGGCGGCCGACGGGGCAAAATTGCACGGCTGGTATTTTCCGCACCCGCGGCCGCGCGCGGTCGTGTTGTTCGCCTGCGGCAATGCCGGCAATATCAGCTATCGCGCCGAGCGATTGAAATTCTTGAGCGATGCGCAGCACGTCTCGCTATTGGCGCTCGACTATCGCGGCTATGGGTTGAGCGACGGCCAACCCGATGAACGCGGCATCCTGCTCGATGCCCGGGCGGCGCGGGCCTGGCTCGCCGAGCAGGCCGGGGTCGCCGAGCGCGAGATCGTGTTGATGGGCGAATCGCTGGGCGGCGGAGTAATGGTCGATCTGGCCGGCCGCGACGGCGCCCGCGGGCTGATTTTGGAGCGCACCTTCACGTCGCTGCCCGACGTGGCGGCCTTCTTCTACCCGATGTTTCCCGTTCGCATGCTGATGCGAAACCGGCTCGATTCGCTGGGCCAGATCGCCAATTACCGCGGGCCGCTCGTACATTGCCACGGCGACGTCGATGAAATCATCCCCTTCGAGATGGGTCGCCGGCTGTTTGCGGCGGCCAACGGTCCCAAGCGGTTCGTGCCGCTGGCCGGCGTCGGCCACAACGACCCCTTGCCCGAGGAGTGGGACGCCGCGATCGATGAATTCTTGGACGATTTGCCCGAGAAGCCGTAGCCCGCTCCGCTCTCATCATCCGAGCAGCGACAACCAGTGATTGATTTCGCTCGATGTCGGCGCGCGGCCGAAGAGATCTTGATACGCGCTATCGAGCCAGCCGACGCGCGAGCCGGCGCCCTTCGAGGGGTTGTTGTAGTATTCGCTCGAAGCCACGAAACCGGCGACCAACTCTTCGTTTCGCAGGCCTTGCTGGAATTGCGCCACCCAGTAGGCCGACTCCGCGGCCGAAGGCGACCGGCCGAGGTAAGTGAAATAATCGTCGGCCACGACGATCGCCTCGCGCTCGGCGCTGGCGGCGAATCCCAGGGCGATCTGAGATCGGCCCGCGCCGGCCTGAAGCTGGTTCAGCCAATAAGACCAGCCGGCCGCATCCGGTTCGCGGCCCAAGAGATCGAAGTACATGCCTTCGACCCATGCGCGGTCGCTGCCGCCGTGCGTCCGCACGTATTCGTCGGAGCCGATGAATTGGGCCTCGAGTTGCTCATCGGTCAGGCCCAACTGCATCTGCCCGATCCAATAGGCCAGGCCCTGCGCATCGGGGCTGCGCCCGACATACTTGGCGTAGGCCTGGGCGACGAACGTCGCGAAATAATCGGGTCCGTTCGTCAGCGAAATCGCGACGCCGCCCAGATTCGCCGGCGCGCCCGGGAAAGCGCTTCCGGATTCGCCCGAGCTGGACGAACCGCCCGCGGATGGCGAACCTGCCGCGGCCGTCACCAAATCGCCGACCACCAAGCTTGCCAAAGGGCTTCCGCGTCCGGTCGCCAGATCGTAGTTGCTCGTCGCGGCATATCCATTGCCCCCGGCGGTCACGTCGTGGAAATCGCCGCTGGGAAGCTGATAGATGGACCGTTGAAGGCCGTCGAGTCCGGCTTCGCCGGCCAGCGCGCGGCCTTGATCCGCGATCGCCGTCAGTGCGGCCCACTGCGGCGCCGCGGCGCTCGTTCCGCCGATGACCATCCAGCCGGAATTGCTGCCGACGGAGCTGTAAACGTCGAAGCCGGTGCGCGGATCGGCGTCGTAGGCCACATCGGGAATCGTCCGGGCGCCCGTTTGCTGCACGGACATCTGAAAGCTCGGCTCGGCCTCGAATTGGCTCACTCCGCCGCCGCTGCCCGACCAGGCGGTCTCGCGGCTATAGGCGCCGCCCAGCAACGACAACGAAGTTCCGCCGACCGCCAGCACATTGGGCGACATCGCGGGCCACAGTCCGCCGGCCCCGTCGTCGCCCGACGAAGCGACGAACGTGATCCCACGATGTCCGGCGGGCGTCGTGAAATGCCCGTCCAGCGAAGTTTCGCCCGAGAACTCTCCGGCGCCCCAGCTCATCGAAACGACGCTCACGTTCGCCATGCCGCGCGCCTTGTCGACCGCCGCGAGCAAATCGCCGAGATTGTCGGATCTGGCCTCCAGCAGCACGATGTTCGCCGCCGGAGCGACGGCGTGCGCCCACTCGACGTCCAGCGCCATTTCTTCCGACCACCCGGCGTCGGTCTTCGGAATGCTTCCCGAAGCGTAGACCTTGCTGAAGCTCGGCGGATCGGGAAGTCCGAATTGCTGATCGAAGACCTTCAAATCGCCGGCGATGTTCGGGTCGTCGTAGGCGTCGACGATGGCGATGGTTTGGCCGCCGCCGTCGCCCGCCGCCCCTAAAAACCCGATCTGGTCGAAACCGTAGGCATGGCGGATCTCACCTGGCGACATGCCGCCCAGCAGCGTGTTGCTGGCGGCGTCCCGCACGAGCGTCGATTGGACGATCGCCGCATCGCAGGCCGACGCCGAGAGCAGCAGGCGCGGCTCAAGCCGATCGAAACAACGCCTTGCTTTCCGCGGCTTTGGCGCCCGGAAGGACCGTACCCTCATGGTCACGGGTTTTCTCTCTCTGATCGAGAAATGAAGAATGAGTTGCAACCGCCGCGCCGCTTTTACCGGCGGCGCCGTTGCAACTGAACCTAGGCTTCTTCAGCAAGGACGTCAATCAACCGTTTCGGGGGAAGCCAGATTGCGCGCGTGATGCAAAGAGCAACGCATCAGCCGGCGACGATCGTTCGCGGCGCAGCCCCCGAGCCGTGCAGGCGGTGCTTCGTCGAAGCGGAGACGACGGCCGCGCGCCGCCAATCGACGGCGAGCATCAAGACGTTGATGCCGGAGCCGATGCCGAGCAACGCCACGTGGTCGCCTTGCGACAAGTGGCCCCGCTCGATGCCCATCGCCGAGGTGATCGGCACGGCGACCGAACCGGTGTTGCCCAGAAACTCGACCGTCGAGAAATCGAGTTCCGGCGCCAGGCCCAACGCATCGAACAGCAGCCGGC
>DATNEC010000377.1:0-4797 GCA_035606815.1 Pirellulales bacterium | reverse complement strand
GTGAACGTGATCCGCTGTGGGGAACTGCCGTCCGCCGGCATCCCGCAGGCCGCAAGGCGGTTTTCGTCGGCGACCTCGTGGATCGCGGTCCCCGAGTTCTGGACTCGGTGCGACTCGTGCGAAATATGGTGCAAGCCGGCTCGGCCCTTTGCGTGCCGGGCAACCACGACATGAAGCTGCTGCGAAAGCTGCGCGGCAAGGACGTGCGGATCACGCACGGGCTGGCGAACACCCTCGACGAAATCAACGCCTTGCCCGACGAAATGCGAGGGCCATTTTGCCAGGAACTGGCCGCATGGCTCGACGGCCTCGTCAGCCATTACGTGCTCGACGACGGCAAGCTGGTCGTGGCCCATGCCGGCATGAAGCAGGAGATGCAGGGCCGAGGCTCGGGCAAAGTGCGGGAGTTCGCCCTATATGGCGAAACGACGGGCGAGACCGACGAATTCGGCCTGCCGGTCCGTTTCAACTGGGCCGCCGAATACCGAGGCCCGGCGATGGTCGTCTACGGTCACACGCCGGTCCCCGAGCCCGAATGGCTCAACCGCACGGTCAACATCGACACGGGCTGCGTGTTCGGCGGCAAGCTGACCGCTCTGCGGTATCCCGAGAAGGAATTCATTTCGGTCGAGGCGAAGGCGACCTATTGCGAGCCCTCTCGACCGTTCCTGTCGGAAGACCGGCAAGCCCCCGCAGTGTCCGCGCAGCAACTGCTCGATGACGTGCTCGACGCCGAGGATGTGATCGGCAAACGGCTGATCTCGACCCGGCTGCGAGGAAATGTCACGGTCCGCGAGGAAAACGCCGTGGCGGCCTTGGAGGTGATGAGCCGCTTCGCCGCCAACCCGAAATGGCTGATCTATCTGCCGCCTACCATGTCGCCGACGGAAACGAGCCAGCAAGCCGGGCTGTTGGAGCATCCGGCCGAGGCGTTTGACTATTATCGCAGCCAAGGCTGCCCGCAAGTCGTTTGCGAAGAGAAGCACATGGGTTCGAGGGCCGTCGTCGTCGTCTGTCGAGACGAGGATGCGGCCCGACAACGGTTCGGCGTGATCGACGGCGAAGCCGGGATCGTCTATACCCGCACCGGCAGGCGGTTTTTCAACGAACCGGATCTCGAGCGGCTGTTTCTGGAGCGAGTTCGCACGGCGCTTGGCCACTCTGGCATTTGGGAGCTGCTCGAAACGACGTGGGCCTGCCTCGATTGCGAGTTGATGCCGTGGTCGGTCAAGGCGCAGGAGCTATTGCGCAACCAGTATGCCGCCGTGGGAGCCGCAGGACGAGCGTCGCTGCCGCAGGCCGTTGCGATGCTCCAGCAGGCCGCCGGCCGCTTGAACGGAGAGGCGACGGAAAAACTCGGGCCGGTGCTGTCGAGCTATCGGCGCGGGGCGGAAAATATCGGCAAATTCGTCGCCGCTTACCGGCAATATTGTTGGCCCGTCGAATCGCTCGACGATCTGAAGCTCGCCCCCTTTCACCTGCTGGCGACCGAAGGCCAGGTCCATGCGGCCAAGCCTCACGTCTGGCACATGGAAACTCTGGCGGCAGTCTGCCGGGCAGATTCGCAACTGCTGCTGGTCACTCCTTACAAAATCTTCGATCTGAGCGATGCGTCAAGCCAGGCGCGAGGGATCGAGTGGTGGACTGAGTTGACGAGCCGCGGCGGCGAAGGAATGGTGGTCAAGCCTTGCGAGTTCATCTTCCGAGGTTCCAAGGGCTTGGTCCAACCGGCCATGAAGTGCCGAGGGCCTGAATATCTGCGGATCATTTACGGCCCGGAATACGACGCCGACGAGAATCTCGTCCGGCTGCGTGCTCGCGGCCTCGGCCACAAGCGTTCGCTCGCCTTGCGAGAGTTCGCTTTGGGGATTGAAGGTTTGGAGCGATTCGTCCGCTACGAGCCGTTGCGGCGAGTGCATGAGTGCGCGTTCGGCGTGCTGGCCTTGGAGAGCGAGCCGGTTGACCCGAGATTGTGAGCCAAGAACTCCCTCTCGCTTTGGGAGAGGGAGTGTTGGTGAGGCGGTTCGCCCCTCACCCTAACCCTCTCCCAAAGGGAGAGGGGATTTACTGCTAGTCCAGCCCGATCTCGTCGTCTGCAACTCCCTGACCGGCGCCGTGCGCCCAGAAGCTTAAATCGTCGCCGCCGTGGGAAGCGAAGAGCGTTCGAAAGAAGTCGTCTTGGGCGCGAACCCATGCTGCCGGGTCGGTCGCGCCCCCGTCTGTGCTGTTCGAAGATCCCGTCGCGGCGGTCGCCGGCGCCCCGATATTGTTACTGGTGAGCGACGGGTTCAGACTGCCGCCGATAACCAGGGCGGCATTGCCGAGGACCGAGACGTCGTCGCAAACGCAGGCGGCGACCAGTCCGTTGGCCGCGTCGCCGGCGATATCGAGCTGTGCATTGCCCGAGACGACGAGCGCCGCCTGGGCCCCATAGACGAGGCCCATGAGTTGCACCGTGGAATTGCCGGTAATCAGAATCGGCGAGGCCAATGTCCGGTCTTGGAAAATTGCGATGTTCTTGAGCGGGCCGCTCGTGGGCGCCGAAATCGTCAAGGCGCCCTGCCCCGAGACGTTGATGGCGTTGTCGTCCCAATCGTGCGACGATTCGCCCGCCGCCGGCTGGCCGTTATAAATCGTGACGCCGTTGCCGGTCAGGGTTGCATTACCCGAAATCGACAATCCGCCGCCTTCCAGGTAGTACACGCCAGGGTTCAGCGTCACGACGGCATTGCCGCTGGCTTGGATGCCGCCGAGATACGTGCCCGGATTGAGAGTCAGATGTTGCGAGCCATGCGCGTTCACGGCGGGCAACGGCGTTTGACTGGCGACCGGCGCCGGAACGCCCGAGAGCGGGTCGGCCAGCGCCGGCGCTCCCGGCTCGACCGTTCCCGCGATCGACGCCTTTCCCAAGGTAAACACGCCCGGCGTGCCGGCCACCATCAACTCGCTGGCCGAGATCGTGCCGTTGCCAAGGGCGACCACGGCCGCGCCATTGTTCGAATCGACGCGAATGTCGCCGGCATTCACCTGGATCTTGCCGTTGCCGATTTCGCTTAAGGCGCCGAGGCCGGTCGGATCGAGCACCAACAGACCGCCGCCGAACTCCACCGTAGCGGCGCTCGTGGCCGTGGCGGCTATGCCGTTTTCATGGGTGATCGACGCCGTGACGACGAAGCCGCCCACGCCGGCATACGTATGACTGCCCTTGACGCTGAAACTGCCGTCGTTGTTGGCGACAATCGTTGCGCTCGACGAGTTGCCGTCGCCCCAGTCGATGGTCGCGCCGTAGTCGCTGACGGCTTCCGGCCCGCCCTGGTCGATGAACGTCGCCACGACAGTTTGGCCGGTGGCGATGCCATCAAGGGCCTTGAAGTTCACGCCATTGGACGTCAACGGCGCATCGGCCACCGAGAAGGCGCCGGTGCTGGCGGAAGTCGATGAACCACCCGCATCGCTTACCGAAACGCTGAAGGTCGCCCCGCTCAACTCCTCGGCGTAGGCGTAGGAGAGTTGAACGTCGAAGCCGCCGCTCGGATTGGCCACAATGGAGACATTGCCGGGATTCGCTGCGCTGGTGAGCGTGGCATTCCCCGTGTTGACCGTAGCCGTGTAGTCAGCGACCGTCGCGCTGGGATTCGCATCGGTGAAGTGGAATACGGTGACTGGGCCAAACGCCTGGCCCTCGGTGGCCACGGGCGGAGAGAACGAGCCGGCCGTCAAAGCGGCGTCGGCCACGGAGAAGGCGCTGGTGCTGGCAGAAGTCGATGAACCGCCCGCGTCGCTCACCGAAACGCTGAACGTCGCCCCGCTCAGTTCCTCGGCGTAGATGTAGGAGAGTTGAACGTCGAAACCGCCGCCCGGATTGGCCACGATCTGACCATTCGGGCCGGCCGCGGAGGTCAACGTCACGTTGTTGCCGTCGCCCAGGTTGACCGTGGCCGAGTAGTCGCTCGACTTACCGGCCGGATTGGCGTCGCTGAAGTGGAACACCGTCAAATTGTTGAAAGCCGCGCCTTCGACGGCTGCCGGCGGAGTAAACGTGCCCGCGGTCAACGGAGCATCGGCCACGCTGAAGTTGTTCGTGCTGGCGGCGATCGTCGAGCCCCCGGCGTCTCGGACCGAGACGCTGAACGTCGCCCCGCTCATTTCTTCGGCGTAGGTATGAGAGAGTTGAACGTCGAAACCGCCCTGCGGATTAGGAACGATCTCACCGTTCAGGCTCGGCAGGCCGAGCAGCGTCAGGCTGTTGCCATCGCCCAAATTGACCGTAGCGGTGTAGTCGACGAACCTGGCGGACGGGTTGGCGTCGGTAAAGTGGAACACGGTCCCGAAGAAGGGCGCGCCTTCCACCGCCGCGGGCGGCGTGAACGCGACCGCCGTCAAGGCGGCGTCGGCCACTTGGGCCGTGCTCGCTGCCGTGGCCGTGGCGCCGTGGTCGCTGATTGCGACGCTGAGGGGATACGAACCTTCCTCGGCGTAGGTGTTGGCGCCGGTCACGGTGAAGCCGGCAGCCTGGCTGCCCGAAATCACGCCGGCCGAAGTCTGGCCGTCGCCCCAAGCGATGGTGGCGGCGTAATCGCTGGCAACGCCGTTGGGATCGGCGTCGGTAAATGTGGCGACCGCTCCGTTGAAGGCGGCGCCCTCGGTCGAGCTGATCGTCATGCCGGAGGCCGCAAGCGGCGCGTCGGCCACCTGGGCCGGACTGGCGACGGTGATTGGACTGCCGTGATCGCTGATCGCCACGCTAACCGGATACGATCCTTCTTCAGCGTAAGTATTGCCGCCCGTCACCGTGAA
>DATNEC010000365.1:0-2192 GCA_035606815.1 Pirellulales bacterium | reverse complement strand
GCGAGCGGCCTCGGTCTGTGCTGCGTGCGACGATGAGCCGTCGCCTTTTCGTGGTCCGCCTGTTCCCTCGGAATCGGCGCCAATGGCCGTGAAATCTAGCGTTTTCTGATCGATCGTCAGCCAGCGATAAAAGTCCTCTGGCGCCTGCTCGACGATTTGCAGCGATCGGCGGCCCTTTGGCTTGAAATTCAACAGCCGATTGCGGCGGCTCATATCCAACAGCCGACGCCGAAACTGCTCGAGCTTTTCCTGGATCATTGTCCAACCCCGACTTGAAGCCAATCGACCGCACGAAGCTGCGATTATAGACGTGCGGGGAGTGGGGATGCACGCGGAAAGTGCAAGCTCATCCCGCTGGAAACACGTGCCCGCATTGACTGCATTTCACTTTCCGCGGCGCCGAGCCGACGGCTGGCGATTGCAAGCTGGCGCCGCATTGGGGGCAGCGCTGAGTTCGCTCGCGCAGGATCGGCGGCGCCGCGGCCTCGCCCGTCGCGCAGGGATCAACCATTACGCTGGGCGGCTGGCCCGGCGCCGGGTTGCTGACCGCGATCGGCTGCTTGCACAGCAGGCAACTCACCGTGCCGCCGCGCGCCGAATCCTCGAGCAACAGATATTTTCGGCAGTTCGGATAAGGACACTGGGCGATGAACGGCATGCTGTTTAACGCGGGTTCGAAGGCTCTTGAGCATGGGGTACGGCCGCCCTCGGCCGTGAGTAGCGCCAGAACGGACCCGGCCGAGGGCGGCCGGGCTGCATTGCGTTTCCGTCCCCAACCGCCGCACGGGCGAACTTAGATTACCGAATCGTGAGCCGATCGACAAACTCCGCCTCGCGGCGGACGTCGTCCTCGGTCAATCCGTACTCGCGCTCGATCTCGGCGTGGGCGAAAACGCCGTCGGTCATGTCCAAAGCCACCACGCTGATACGGCCGTTTTCTCCATAGCTCAGCCGCACCTGCACCGGGGCGCCGACGGGCAGCTTGGGCGACAGTTGGCTCACCAAGCACTCGCCGATTTGAATGTTGTCGGCGGCGTTGGGCGACTCTCCTTCCAGCACCTTCACGCGGACGTGCGTGGCGCCGGCCTTGGTCAAGCGAAAGACCCGGCTCGCGGCATAGGGCAACTGGGTGTTTTTCGGAATCACGATCGCGCTCACCCGACGGTCGCGCTTCATCGCCTCGACGCCCAGGCTGTAGGCGTTCACGTTCAGCACGACGACGTCTTCGAGCGCCTCGCGCGCCTCGTCCTCGATCGCCAGCTCGGCGGCGCGGCCCTTGGCCGCGACGATTCCGGCATGCAGCGCGGCGCCGCGCGCGACGACCTGGTCGGCATCGAGGCTGTCGTCGGGTTCTTTGCCCGTCGCACGGCGGAGCATGTTCTTGACCATCGGCATCCGCGTCGAACCGCCCACCAGCAACACGCGGTCGATCTGGTTCCAGGTCAACTTGGCTTGCTGGGCCACCAATTCCGTGACGATTTGGGTTTGGGCCAGCAGCTCTCGGGAAAGTTCTTCGAATTGGCCCCGCGTCAACAGTACGTTCAGTCCGCGTTCTTGGTGGAAGCACTCCAGCGGGGCCTGCGGCAGATCGGTGAGCAGGATCTTCGTGCGTTCGGCCAGCGCCGCCAAAGCATCTCGACGCTGCGGATCGGCGAGCGGATCGATCCCATGCCGTTTGCGGAACTCTTCGCCGACGAACTGGACGATCTTTTCGTCCCAGTCTTTGCCGCCCAACTGCACGGCGCCGTCGGTCGCCAGCGTCTCGAAGCGCTTGGCGGCCAATCGAACGACCGTGACGTCGAACGTGCCGCCGCCGAGATCGTAAACGAGCGCCGTAAGGCTCCCGCCCGGCAGATCGAGCATGTGGGCCGGGCCGCTGCCCGCCCGCTGCCCCTCGATGGAATAAGCCAGGGCGGCCGCGGTCGGCTCGTTGATGATGTCGAGCACTTCCAACCCCGCGATGCGCCCCGCGTCCTCGGTCGCCTTTCGCCGGGTATCGTCGAAAAAGGCCGGCACCGTAATCACGGCCTGCGAAATCGGGCCGATCCGCCGTTCGGCGTCTTGCTTCAACTTGCGCAGAATGATCGCCGACAACGTCTCCGGACGGAACAAGCGGCCGGCCACGCGCCGACTGTAGACCGGATCGCCCATGTCGCGCTTGACGAACTGCGCCACCTTGCCGGAATCGACGG
>DATNEC010000363.1:0-12489 GCA_035606815.1 Pirellulales bacterium | reverse complement strand
CGCTGGCCGGGCGCGGCGTGCTGCTTTCGATGACGGATTGTTACCGGCCGACCGAGCACGGCTCTCCGCTGGCGGCGCTGAAATCGTACGTGATTTCCACCTTCAGCGACGAAGCGCAAATGCGTTCGATCCTTCCTGCCGTGCTCGCCGCCCGCGACGCGGTGGTGAAGGAATTTGCGTAGGCTTCAATCGCCGCCCGCCGCGCTGCCGCCCAGGGTGCGTGCTCCGAGCCCGGCCTTGCCTACCGTACCGCCCACGGTGCTCTCCAGCTTGGCGGGGGCGCCGATGCCGGGGGGTTCCGGGCCGATCAGCCGCGGTTCGGCCCCGCCCGTAATCAGGCTGCTCAGTCGCTCGCCCGTCTGACCGCCCACCGAGCCGAAGGCGGCGAAGCCGTAGCCGTAGGCGCCGCCCGACCCGCTGCGGCTGCCGTAGCCGTAGGGATTGTCGAAGCCGTAGCCGCCGTATCCATATCCGCTGCCATAGCCGTACTTGATGCCCGAGGGAGACCCGGCATTGAACCAGGCGCCGCCGCCGGAGATCGCCCCGCTGGTGACCGGCCGCTGGCGCCGCACCTGCCGTCCGGGAATTCCGCCGTATTCATAGACTTCGCCGGCGGGGGATTCGGCCGTAATTTCGCCGGTCCCCATTTCCACACCGCCTTGCTCGGCCGTTTGCAAGGCCGCCTGGCCGGTGTTGAAATTCCGATAGGCATTGAACCAGTTTTGGAAGCTTTGCGGGGCGGCCATCGCTTGCCGCTCACCGCCGGCCTCGAACGAACCAACCTCAGGCGATCCGGCCGCGGGCGAACTAGCCGCGGGGGCGGAGCTTGCGGCCGGCGCGACCCAACGGCCGCCGTCGTAGCGGAGCCAACCGCCCTCGTCCGTCCAATACCACCAACGCCCATTCCGATAGCGATATCGCCAGTTGCCGTCGTCGCGGGCCGCCCGCGGGGCTTCTTCCGTCTTGGCCTCGGATTTTTGGGTCATGCGAATGACCGGCCCGCGTTCGCCGGCGGAAACCGTAGCGGATATGCCGGCGACGGAAACGCCCAGGATGATTAGGCAGAAATTACGGCGCATCTTGATTTCTCCTTGGCGATCGTCCCGTCGCAGGCTGCAAGCAAGGTAAAGGCCGGCCGCCGGGGTCCGCTAACAACTAAGATCGGATTGCGCCGCCATGCGTTATCATGTTTTCGGCCCGTTTCGCCACGACTGATACATCTTAAATCTCCGCCAGCCGTTCGGCGGAATCGCCAAACCGATCGAGTCGGACGCCCATCTTGTCCATCATCGACAGATAAAGGCTGCACATCTTGCGGTTGGGTTTGCCCAGATAGTCGAGAATGCGGCCGGTTTGGATCTGCCCGCCGCCACGGCCGAGCATCACCACGGGCAGTTGGTCGTTGTTGTGGTTGCCGGTCATCATGCTCGACAAGAACAGCACCATCGAGTTGTCCAACAGCGTTCGCTCGCCCTCCTGCACGCCGTCCAGTTTTTGGGCGATGTAGGCCAGTTGCGACGTGAAGAACTGATTCACCTTCAGCCAATCGGCCGTGTCGCTGTGCGACAACAAGTGGTGGATCATGTAGTCCACCCCGAGATGCGGAAAGCGGAGCGACGAGTGGTCGTTGTTCAATTTCAGCGTGCAAACCCGCGTCGTGTCGGTGCGGAACGCCAGCACCAAAATGTCGCACATCAGGCGCATGTGCTGGTCGATGTCCTGCGGAATGCCGTCGGCGGGGCGCGGCAGGTCGGGCTTATCGAGCGTCGGCCGCCAGCCTTGCAGGCGCCGCTCGCGGCCGGCGTCGTCGATCCGCCGCTCCACCTCTCGCACGGCGGCCAGATACTCTTCCAGCCGTTGCTTGTCGGCATGGCTGATGCGACTGCGCAGGCCGTCGGCCTCTTCGAGCACCGCATCGAGCACGCTCTCGTCGGACCGGCCGACTTCGTCGCGAAACAAGCGGTCGAAGGCCAACGCGGGATACAGTTCCAAGGGCGTCGGCGTGGTGGCCGAGCTCCATGAAATGTGCGAACTGTAGATCATCGAGTAGTTCTTGTGAAGCGCGGCGATCGACTTCTCGCAGCCCAGCACCAGGCTGGGGGCCTTGGTTTGGCCGGACAATCGCTCGGCCACGATTTGGTCCATGCTGATGCCCGAATGAATTTCGCCGCCGTTGGCCAGATGGGCGCCGGTGAGCAGGTTGCCGGTTTGGCAACTGTGGATGCCGCCGATCAGCGCCTCTTCATTGTAGAGGCCGCGCAGGAACAACAGCTTTTGACGAAACGGATGCAGCGGTTCGAGCACCTTGCCGAGTTCCATCTGCTCGCCTTCGCCCTTGGCCCACCACTCTTTGCCGTGAAAGCCGTTGCCCGCAAACAGGCAAGCCAAGCGCACCGGCGGTTCCGAGGCGCGATCGTTCGAGGCTTCGTCGCCCCACACCGGCAGCGACTCCAACCAGGGCAACGCCATCGTCACGCCCAGGCCGCGCAAGAACGTGCGCCGCGAGACGGGATTGAAAAAGGCTGCGGTGGTCATGAGATGTCCTCGTTCGAGAATCGTGCGTCAGTATCTGCCTTTGCGTCGCCTGGCCGACAGGGGTTGAGAACTTACGGGGTTACAAGGTCGCCGTCGTCGTACTCGCCGCCGCGAATCGTGCGGAACTGCGGGCTGCGCACAATCGCCAGGACGAGGCCCGAAAGGCGTCCGTCCACTCGATTCGCCTCTGCGATCATATCATCGACCAGGGGCTGGTCCGAGAGCGCCACCGCGCGGCCCAACGCGTAGCCCAGCAATCTCCGGCAAAACAACCGCACGAACACGTCTTTTTTGCGGGTCAGCAGGTAGTCGCGCAATCCGTCGAGGCCCTCGAATTCGGTTCCGTCCTTCAGCCGGGCTTTCGCATCGACCGGCAAGCCGCCGAGATCCTTCTCGCGCAAGCGGCCGATCGGATCGTAACTTTCCAGCGCGAAGCCGAATGGATCGATGCGCTGATGGCACGTCGCGCACGCCGCGTCGCTGACATGGCGCATGACCAACTGCCGCATCGTAAGCCCCTCGTTGCCGGTTTCCGCTTCCGGAAGCTGCGGCACGTTCGGCGGCGGTCGGGGGAGCTTTTCGCCGAGCAGCGTTTCGACGACCCAATTGCCACGTAGCACCGGGCTGGTGCGCGACGCGCCCGATTGCTTCGCCTGCACGGCCGCGAGGCCGAGAATGCCGCCGCGGCCGTACTGTTTGACGCCCTCGACGCGCCGCCACTGGGGCCCTTCGACGCCCGGAATGCCGTAGTGCTTGGCCAGCGCTTCGTTCAGATAGGCATGGTCCGCGTCGAGAATCTGCCGGACCGGGCCGTCGCGCTGGAAAAGATCTTGAAACAGCAGGATCGACTCCTCGTACATCGCCGCTCGCAATCGGGCGTCGAACTCGGGAAACAACTTTTCGTTCTTCTCTTGCAGTTCGTCGAAGCCGCGGACGTGAATCCACTGCGCGCCGAACTCGATCGCCAAGGCGCGGACGCGGTCGTCCTTGAGCATGCGCTGTATTTGCTCGGCCAGCACGTCGGAATCGTGCAAGCGGCCCGAGGCCGCGAGGCGGCGCAGTTCGTCATCCGGCAACGACGACCAGAGGAAATAGCTGAGCCGGCTGGCAAGCTCCCAATCGTTCACGGGCCGCGATTGAGTGCCGGGCGGCGGCTGTTCCAAATGCAACAAGAACGACGGGGACATCAAGACCCGCGCCAGCACGTTGCGAAAAGAGTCGGCGTGCGAAACTTGCTTGTCGCGCAGCTTCTGATAAAGCGCGAGCAGTTGGTCCCGTTCCGGCTGGGCGAGCGGCCGGCGGTAGGCCCTCGCGGCAAAATCGAAGAGTTGTTCGAGTTGCCGCGGGCCGGCCGCTTCGAACTCGCGCTCGAATTGCTCGGCCCGCTGCCGGAACGGCCCGCGCTGGCTTTCGAAGTAATCCAACAGCTCTTTGGGCTGGTCCTGCGTGACGAAGCCGATGAATAACGGAATATAATCGTTTTCGACGACCGGAAAGGCGGTGATGAAACGATGTTCCGCCCACAGGCGGTCGATCTGCCGCGTTTGCTCGTCATTCGAAAAAAGCGGATCAGCGGTTCGTCCTCGCGATGGAATGTCTTCAGGCACACCACTTCGTCGAGCGGGATCACGTGGGGATAGCAAATGAATGGCGGAAAGATCTGCCGGAACTCCGCCAATCCCGCCAGCAATTGCTGGTGCGCGGGCCCGTTCGGCGCGCCGACCAGCGGAGACTTGAAATCCAGCGGGGCGTCGGCCGCCGGGGGCGCCGCCGTAATCTGGAACTGCACGATTCGCCCCTGGGCGTCGGGATCGAGAGTTCCCTCGACGGCCAACGCATGTTCGACAAAGAGCGCCGCCGGCAATCGCAGTTCAAGCACCTGATTCATCGGCACGACCAGGTTGACGCCGTCGGCCGCGGCCCCCTGCGGATGGCTGCCGAATTGCGACGGGTCGAGTGCGTAGCGCGGGGCGTCGCCACGGTCCGTCGGCGACTTTTCCTTAGGCTGCCTGTCTGTTGGCGGCTTGCCGCTCTCCAATTCTTCGGACGGACGGCGCTTCAATCGGGCCAGATCGAACCCGCGCAGCAACGGGCCTTCGAGCGATGCGAGATAATCGTAAACGACGCGATCGGGCTGCTTCTCGTCGGCGGGCCGCGGAGAGGTCAACAGAACTTGCAGACGTTCGGCCAACCGGCCGGCTTCCGCTTTCCGCTCCGGATCGCCGGCCGCCTCCCGCCACAGCGCAAGCGTCGAATCGGCGGGAATCGCAGGCGCCGTCGATGTCGCCCGAGCGCTCGACGGCCCTTGCATGGCGATCCACACGCCGGCGTTGCCCAGCCGGTCGGCGTGCGGATTGCCGAGCAGAACATTGTCGGCCAGATCGCCGGACAAATCCCAGATACGCGCGGGCGGCGCATCTTCCGTGACGGTAAACGCGATCTCGGTCATGTCGCAAACGTGGTTGCCGTCGCGCGCGTCGATGGCCAGGTAGAGCAGATCGCCCGGCGCGACTTCCACGCGCCGTTGCGGGAGGGCGGCCGCCTTGCCGAGTTCGATCGCGCCTTCGGCCAGAATGGCCGCCTGGTTCGCCGATTGCTTTTCGACGCGCCAGAACACGCCGTTGCCGCAAGCCGGATGGGCGTGTGCAACTTTGCCCGTCACGCGCACGACGCCTGCGATCGGACTTTTCCAAACGGCGGCCACGAACTGCGCGGGGGTCGGATGCACGGCCACCGAGTGCGCCGAAACCCGGCCGGGGATGTTCTCGACGGCGTCCGAAGCGTTGGCGAGGAGAATCGGCAAGTCGGCGCCCTTGGCCTTCCAACCGTTGATCGCGGGATGCTGCTCGTTGGGCGGCGCCTTCTCGGCCAATGATTCCAAAGCGACCGTCGGCACGGGCCGGCCGACGTCGAACGGCGAGTCTGGCGCATTCTCATAGGGTTTGACGGCCAACGTCTCGATCCAGCGATGGAGCCACATGCCGTCCAAGTCGCGTTCCTCCGCCCACTGCTCGGCGGAGAGCGACCGGTCGTTGGCGGCCTCGACGGCGGCAGCCAGATATCGCGACGTGTCAGCGAAGAGCGCGGCGTAGTCGAATTCGAACTTCGGCCCGTACTCTCGATAATCTCGCAGCAGCAAGGCGCCTTGACCGTTCGACTCGAACCGCGGCCGCCGCCAGACGGCGAAACTAGGTTCGCCGGACGAACCGAGTTCGCGGGCGACGAGATACAGCACGACGTCGCTTTGGCCAGGGGCCGGCTTGAGGGCCAGCTTCAACGTCTGCGTTTCCGCGATCGTCGGATCTTTGGCCACCTGGCGGACGGTATTCCCGTAGCGGTAACTGCCGATGGGGACGAAGTTCCAGAGTGCGTTTTGCCACGCGGAGATTTCGGCGACGATCGCGGCAGCGTCGTTCGAGGCAGCGTCGCCAGCGGCCGCGGTTCGCCAGCGCGCCCGGATTCGCTCCAGCGGAAACGATTGCGGCCGGCTGTCGTCCGTCAGCGAACGCCACACGGCGGCGAGATATTTGGCATTGAGTTTTTCGTCGTCCGCCACCGCGGCGAACGCCGTCTTGCCGGCGAGCAATTCGTCGCGGCGCCGAACGAGCGCGGCCACATAAGGTTCGAGCGGCAACCGGCCGTCATCCGCGGCGGTGAACTGGCGGTAGAATGCTCGCATTCGCGCCACATTCTCGTCGGTCCAATCGCGCCGCGTGTTCGTCGGCGAAAAACGGAACCCGTCGGGCAGCAATACGGCGTGCGAGGCGATGCGCTTCGCGGCGTCGAGATACTTCGACATCATCGCGGGCGACATGGCCAGCGCCTCGCCGGCGTTGGTAAAGCCCTCGCCCGCGGCGCCGTCGGCGGGAAACTCGCGCGTCGGGCGAAGATCGACGCCGGTCAGGTCGCGCACCGTGTAGTCGTACTCGGCATTGCTGAGCCGTCGCAACGGCGTCCGCCCTGGATCGCCGGCACGCGCACGTGCTTCCGCATCGAGAAAACCGCGGGTCCAATCGATCAGCCGCCGGCGTTCTTCCTCGCTCGGCTGCGGCTGGTCCTTGGGCGGCATCTCGCCGGCTTCGAGCTGTTCGATCAGCAGCGCCCACGGCTTGAGATCCTTCCGCACGTGGTCGACCGACGCGAACCGCTCCAGATCCAGTTCGCCCTTCTGCTCTTTTTCCGAATGGCAGTCCAAACAGTATCGCGCGACGAGCGGCCGAATGTCGGCGGCGAACGAGGCTTCGCCTGGCGCGGCCGGAATCTCGGCGGCCGAGGCGAGCGAAAAATCCGCGACCAGCGCCGCCAGAACCAGCACGTTCGAACGCAGCCAAACCCGCATCGTGTACCTCGGGCGATGTCGATCAATCGCGGCCAATGTGGCGATTATAACCTGCCGCCGTCCCGTTGCGAACTATCGGCCGCCGGCGGTATCGCGCGAAGAGCTAGTCGGGGCGAACGGCATCGGCCCGGTCTTTGGCGGGCATCGAAGGCAAAGGGCCCCCCGTCGCCCGCTCGAGTTGGACTAGATGGCGATGGTAGTCCACGATGGCTTCCTGCTGACGCTCTTGAAGCACGATTAGCTGACGCTCGGCCGCCACCAGCCGCAAGAAATCGGCTTGTCCCGCTTCGTAGTCGGCCCGTGCGGATTCGACGTTGCGTTCGGCCGCCGGCAAAAGCTCGTGCGAATACAGTTCGACGACGCGCCGGCTGCCGTCGAATTGCTCGTAGGCCGACTGCACTTCTCGATGAATGTCATCGACCCGCTGCTCGTATTCGGCCTGCTGCTGGCGAAGTCGATACATGGCTTCGCTGGCCGCCGCTCGACGGCGATCTTTATAGACGGGCACGTTCAGATTCATGCCGACCTGCGCCCGCAAATCTCGCTGGCTGCTCGGCTGCCAGAATGAGTCGTATCGTCCATACAATTCCAAATCGGGATAGAACTCGCGGTAGCTGAGAGCGAGCGAAGCCCGCGCGGCGCGAATTTTGGCGCCCAGTGCGGCCAGGTCGGGACGCTGCGTTACGGCGCTTTCCCGAAGTTGCTTGGCCGAGGCGAGGACAACGCCGGTTTCCAAGGCCGGCGGCGCGGCAGGCAATGCCGCATCGGGGGCCAAGTGCAGCAGCGTGTTGATGCGCGCCGCCGCGATCCGCCCGCCGCGCTGGAGTTCGATCTGCCGCCGGCCGAGTTCGGCCAATTCAACGTCGGCCTGTAACAGATCCTGTTGAGGAGCGGAACCCGACTCGTATTTGGCCCGCGCCGTTTCGCGGAATTGGCGCAGTTGTTCGCGGTTGGCCGCGTTCAATTCCAATTCGCGGCGCGCCAGGTAGTAATCGAGAAAAGCCAGTTGCGTCGCTTCGATGAGCTGCAATCGCAGATCCTGGAAATCCATGTAGGCGGATGAAGCTTCGGCCCGGGCGACTTGTCCGCGCAGCGGCCGCTTGCCCGCCCAGGGAATCTTTTGCGATGCGCCCAGAATGTAGCCCGGCTGGACTTGGTTCGAGGCGAACGATGCCGGCGCGAACATCGACATGAACACCGGGTCTTCCAGCGAAACGGCCTGAGGATAACGCTGCGAGGCCGCCTGCCAGGCCGACATCATCGCCTGCGCCGAGCGATTGCGGACGAGCACCTCGTCGATCAAACGCGGCAATTCAAGCTGCCGCTGGCCGGCGAACAATCCATCCCCATCGAGCGCCAGCGTTCCGCTTTGGCGGGCCGAACGTCGATAAGCGACTGGACGAACCTGTCCCTGCCGAACGTCGCCCTGCGGGCTCTCGCTGCGCCTGGGTTGCCCGGCGGTGCGGTTCGTCGTCGAGCGGCTGCTCGGCTGCGGCGCCGCGGCGGCCGGCGAAGCGACGCCCGGCGTTCCAGGAACGCCTGCGATGTGCGCTGAATCGCGGAAGCGATGTTGGCCCGATTGGCAGCCGAACGTCGTTCCGGCCAATATTCCGCAACCGAGAGCAACGACTTGTAGATCGCGTCGCGCGCGCATAGAGGCTCCATGCCATCGAACACCACAATCCTTGCGGCCGGTGGGTTAGCAGGAGAGGCGCGCTTGAGGTTCGTTAAGCTTTCATTGGCTGGCATCGGCAAGGACGGCTTTTCTCACTTAAGAAATCCTCGGCATTGTTGGGTTTTGCTGCGTTCCAAAGGGCGAAACGGCGCGACGAGGCCCCGGCGTCTCAATCCCTGTTTCTCGCTATTTTTGACAGGCTGGGCGAGTCTGCTAGACTTTAGGGTGAGAGGTTGGCTGGCTTTGGATCGCCCGTCGGGCCAATTCCTTTGATGCGTTCGAACATTTGGCGCCGATTCATTGGGTAACGACGCCGCGTTGGCGGACTTTCTCGCAGATGGCCTCGGCGTGCCTTTTTCCATGAACCGCGTATGCACCCGACTCCGGCCCGTCGTCCTCTGGGGGATGGTTCCCTTGGCGCTGGCGGGCGGCATGCCCAGCACCGGCTGCATGTGCGCCGACGGCGGCTTCAAACTCGTCTGCGCCCACGTATACCGCGGCCTGCCTCGAGCCGAGCATGCGGCGATAGCGGACGGCCCGCAACAGCGCGATTGCTGCCGCCATTCGAGCGACTGCTGCGGAGAACCGCACGACGGGCACGTCGCCAGGTCCGCTTCCGGCGGCGATTGCTGCAACGGTTGCGAATTGCCCGGCATCGCTGGCGAACGCCCGTGCTGCACTCCGGTGTTTTCGGCGCCCTCCGCGACGTTGATCATTACCGCCGTGCCGCCGCTCACCGAACAAGCGTTGGCGGTCGTCGCGGCCGAGCCGGTCGCGCTGCAATCGCTTGCAGCCCACGCAGCCCTTCAATTGCATGAGAGCGATACCGGCCCTCCGATCGATCTCGTGATTGCGCTGCGCTGTCTGTTGATTTGATCTCTTCCGCCTTGCCGTGCGCAGCTTCGCGCTGCGCATTCACGCCGGCAACCCCGTCGCAATTGGCCCCGCGCGCGATCGTTCGTCTCGATCGCCGCCAGGACGATTGCCAATTTGGCGCTTGTGGATGGCGTTAGTCCGTGCGCACGGACCGTCCGCTCGCGCGGCGGCTCTATCGATAACGCGGATCTGCGGCCCAACGAACGGTCCGATTGAAGCCGAGGCCGCGACCGCATTCCTACCTGATGAGGTGTCCCATGTTGAAGTTGTTTTCAATGGCGTTCGTGGCGGGCTTGATTTCATTCGTCGCGGTTCCGAACGTCCGAGCGTGCGGAGGTTGCGCGTCGAGCGCCGCACCCGCTGCGGCGGGAGCGACCGCGCCCGGCGCCGCGGCGCCGGCCGTCGCCCAAAATTCGCGGCAATCGACGCGACGCTATTCGTATGCCCCGTCCGCTCGGATGAACATTTACCGCGCTCCGATGATGGGACGTGGCTATTCGTCGCAAGGCGGCTCGTGGCGCGCCGATCGAAAAGTTCGCGGACTGTAAGTTCGCGAGCGATTCTGGCGAACGCAGCCGTGCCGGGCTGGCGGGTTAGCACCGCAATAGGCCACGCTCGCGTCGCGGCTGCCTTCGCCGGGCAATGTTGCGTCCATGCACGATTCGAGGATAAACGATGATCGAAAGTGACACTCCGCGCCCGCGGGAGCTTGCACGCCCCGAACTCACGGACGACGAAGGCGGACTGCGCGCTCCGCCGGGCCTCAGCCCTTGGCGAAAGGCCTGGTGGTGGTTTGATTTCATCGTCCTGGTCAAGCTCGCCCGGCTGAGGTTCATCGCCATCTTGGTGGCGATCGGCGCCGTCATTACCCAATGGGACGCGCTCGTCGCGCGCTACGACAAGTGGACCCGCCCGGCCAACGCCGCGGCGGTCGCGGCGAGCGACGTCGAGTATTTCTGCCCGATGCACCCGACCGTCGTGCGCGCGAGCGGCAAGGACAAGTGCCCGGTCTGCTTCATGCCGCTGTCGAAGCGCAAAAAAGGCGGCGCCGCGCAGGAACCTTTGCCGGCCGGGACGGTCAACCGGGTGCAGCTCTCGCCCTACCGCATGGTGCTGGCGGGAGTGCAACTTTGGCAGGTCGATTATCAACCGCTGTCGAAGCAAATCGCCGCCGTCGGCTACGTGGAGTTCAACGAACGCGGGTTGAAAAACGTCTCGGCCCGCGTCAAGGGCCGCATCGACGCCCTGTATGCCAACGAAACCGGCAAAATGGTCGACGAGGGAGACGAATTGGCGTCGCTCTATAGTCCCGAGCTGAACGTCACGGTGCGCAACCTGGTCGACGCCCAGCGCGGCAACAATCCCGATCTGCTGAAGAGCGCCCGCTATCGCTTGGAACTGCTGGGCATCAGCGGCGACCAGATCGACGAGATTCTGCAAACCGGCAAAGCGAACACCCATCTGCGAATTCGCTCGCCGATCGCCGGGCACATCATCAAGAAATATGTCGTCGAGGGGCAATACGTCGAAGAAGGGGCGCCGCTGTACGACATCGCGGATCTTTCGACGGTCTGGATTCAGGCCCAGATCTACGAAGACGACCTGGCGTTTCTGCCCCTCGATCAGGAGCACAAATCGCCGGCCTCCGAGAGTGACGCCCTGGCCGTGACGGCGACCACGCAGGCGTTTCCAAACGAGCCGTTCGGCGGCACGCTGGCCTTCGTCTATCCGCACGTCGATCAAGACACGCGAACGGTCACGATCCGCTGCGAGGTCGCCAATCCCAAGCACAAGCTGCGCCCTGGGACGACGGCGACCGTCACGTTGAACATCGCCCCCGAACGAGTGCCGGTGCTCGCCGGCGCCGACGCCGAAGATACCGAAATGCAAAGCCGGCTGAAGCAAGGGCAGGTCTTGGCCGTTCCGGAAGGCTCCATCATCGACACGGGCGACCAAACGATCGTCTATCGCCAATCGGCGCCCGGAGTTTATGAAGGGGTCAAGGTCGAACTGGGGCCGAAGATGGCAAGTCCCGAGGGCGTGACGTTCTATCCGGTGCTGCGCGGTTTGCACGCGGGCGATCAGATCGTCACGGCCGGCTCGTTCCTGGTCGATGCGGAAACGCGGCTCAATCCGGCCGCCGGCTCGATTTATTTCGGCGGCGGCAGTGGCTCGAAGGACGACTCGCCCGGCCCGTCGAATGCGGCCCCCTCGACGCCGGAAGATTCCGACGGGGAAATCGACGCCGCTTTGGCGAAGCTCTCGGGCGCCGACCGCAAGCTGGCGGAAGCCCAACGGTTCTGCGCCGTGCTTGCCGACAGCCGTTTAGGCTCGATGGGTACGCCGCTCAAGCTTTCGATCGAAGGCCAGACGGTGTTTCTGTGTTGTTCCGGCTGCAAGAAGCGGGCCTTGGCCGATCCCAAGCGGACGCTGGCCAAGGTCAAGGAACTCAAAGAGTAGTCCCGGCGGTCCGCGACGGGGAGACCAGCATGATTGAAAAAATCATCGAGCTTTCGATCCGCAATCGCTTCCTGGTGCTGATCGTCGCCGCCGCGTTGACCGCCGCGGGCGTGTTCGCGGTCTACCACACGCCGATCGACGCCATCCCCGATCTCAGCGAAAACCAGGTGATCGTATTCACCGACTGGATGGGCCGCAGCCCGCGCGAGATCGAGGATCAAGTGACGTATCCGCTGTCGCGCAAGCTGCAAGGGCTGGCCGGCATCCGCGCGGTGCGTTCTTCGTCGGAATTCAACTTCTCGATGATCACGCTGATCTTCGGGGACGACGTTGACTACTACTTCGCCCGGCAGCGCGTGACCGAAAAACTTGCGCAGGCCGGCGAGTTTTTGCCGTCGGGCGTGGCGCCCTACATGGCCCCCGATGCGACGGCGCTGGGACAGATCTTCTGGTACACGGTCGAGCCGAGTCCCGCGCGCCCCGTCGATCCGGCGAAACTTTGGGCGGTCAACAAGTTTTATATCGCGACCCAGCTCAACAGCGCCGCCGGAGTGGCCGACGTAGCCGCGGTCGGCGGCGCGCCGCTGGAATACCAAATCGACGT
>DATNEC010000360.1:0-3908 GCA_035606815.1 Pirellulales bacterium | reverse complement strand
CTGGGCATGGCCAGCCCCTATTTGCTGATCGGCGCCTTCCCGCAGTTGATGCGGTTCCTGCCGAAGCCGGGCGCCTGGATGGACACGTTCAAGCAATTGATGGGCTTCGTGCTGTTGGGAACGGTCGTCTATCTGATGAGCCTGATTCCCGCCGACAAGGTGATTCCGACGCTGGCTTTTTTGGTCGGCCTTTGGGCGGCTTGCTGGTGGATCGGGCGAACGCCCTTGTACGCCGAATTCGGGACCAAGCTGCGGGCCTGGGGCGCAGCGGCCGTGGTTGCCGGCCTGGTAGGCTTTTTCTCGTTCGCTTGGACCGGGGGCGGCGAAAAGCTGCCGTGGCAACCGTTCTCGATGGCTGAACTCGAACGGCTCACGGGCGAGGAGAAAACGGTGATGGTCGATTTCACCGCTGATTGGTGTCTCACTTGCAAGGCCCTGGAAAAGTTCATTTTGAACACCTCCGAAACGAAGGAATTCGTCGCGTCTCACGGCATCGTGCCTCTTGTGGCCGATATGACCGAGTATCCGCCCGAAGAGCGCGAGCTGTTAAAGAAGTTGAGCGGCGGCGAAGCGGTGCCCGTGCTGGCGATTTTTCCCGCCGGAAGACCTCAGCAGCCGATCGTGCTGGTCGACAGCTACACCCAGGGCATTCTTCTGGACAAGCTCAAACAAGCCGGACCTTCAAAGGGCGCCGGCGCCGGAAAGGCGGCGATGGCGATGGCCAAGTAGCTCCGACACTCCGTGACGGAGACGCCGTCGCCGAAGGCGGCCGGTTCCAACCCCGTCACGGAATGCCCCGGCTGCAGTTCCTTCTATCCCCCTATCCCCAAGCCACTCCGGCCGGGCCGGACGTGACCTGGCCGATGGTCCAGTTCGCCAGCCCGCTGTCGGAAAGCTGGTGGCGGATGCTCTCGGCGTAGTACGAGCTGACGACCAGCACCAGTCCCAGGCCCATGTTGAACACGCGGTCCATCTCTTCCGCGTCGATCTCGCCTAGCCGTTGCAGCCAAGGAAAGACCGGCGGCACGGTCCAACTGCCGCGCTCGATGACGGCCCGCGAGCCTTCGGGCATGATCCGCGCCAAGTTCTCGTGCAGCCCGCCGCCGGTGATGTGGGCCACCCCATGCACCACGCCTTTGACCTTGTACTTACCCAGAATTTGCCGCAACGGGCGGGCATAGATCCGTGTCGGCTCCAACAATTCTTCGCCGACCGTGCGGCCAAGTTCCTCAACTTTGTCTGCCACCGAAAGGCCGGCGATCTCGAACACTGCCTTGCGGACGAGGCTATAGCCGTTGGAGTGCAGACCGCTGGAGGCGACGCCGAGAATCACATCGCCCGGCGCGATGGTCTTGCCGTCGATCACGCGCCGCCGCTCGACGATGCCGACGCAAAACCCGGCCAGATCGTAGTCGCCGCGGGCGTAAATGTCGGGCATGATCGCCGTCTCGCCGCCCAACAGGGCGCAATCGCTTTCAATGCAACCGGCCGAAATGCCTTCGACGAGTTGTTCGAGCCGCTCGGGATCGTCGTGCGACATCGCCACGTAATCGAGGAAAAACAACGGCTCGGCCCCGCAGCAGAGCGCGTCGTTGACGCTCATCGCCACCAGGTCGATGCCGACCGTATGATGGACGCCCGCCAACTGGGCCGCCTTCAACTTCGTTCCGACGCCGTCGGTGCAAGAGACCAACACCGGATCGACGTAACCGCGGGCGAAGAGCGGGCTGGCGAAATCGAGCTGGAATAGCCCGGCGAAGCCGCCGTCGAGCTTCATCACGCGAGGCGAATGCGTCCGCGACAGCAGCCGCGGCAGCCGCGACATGCTCTCGCGATAGACCTCAAGATCGACGCCCGCGTCTTTGTAAGTAGCTTTGGCCATTGACTTTGCTCGATTTCATTCGGCCTCGAATTCAAGATTTTAGGGGGCGGCCCGGAGGATTGTCAAACGGGTATAATGGCCGCGGGCAATCGCGAGAACGCGAAGGGAGCAAGTTCGAAATGAGTTCTGGGATTCGGCTACGGCAAGCACAGTCATCCCTTCGCTTGGCCATCCCACGCCGCCCCTGGTTCGTCGGTCGGTGCGCGTTGCTGCTGGCCGGATTCGTGCCGGCCGCGACGAATGACGCGCGAGCCGATCCGCCGTTGACGGCGACGATCGAAACGAGCCTCAGCACCGCGTCGGACCAGGTTCGCCAGCTTGCCTTCGACGGCGACCAGGACAGCTATTTCGCGTCGGGCGCGAATGCCGGCCCCGCCGATCATTTCACGCTCGCGTTCGACCAGCCGGCGGCGGTGCAATCCATCCGCGTCGTCACCGGCCGGTCCAACGGAGGCGATGCGCTCGAATCCGGGGCGCTCCAAGTTTCGGACGATGGAAAGACCTTCACCGATCTTGCGAAGTTCTCCTCGGGCGCCGCGAGCGCGGAGTTAAAAGGCAGGTCGATCCGTGCGGTCCGCATCGTGCCGACGGAGGAATTGAAGCATTCGCTGGCCATCTGCGAGATCGAGATTCAATCGCAGCCCGTCGTGAGCGTGTTCAAATATCCCGTCGAATTCATCGTCGACGCCAGCGATGCTCCCGAGATGAAGCCGTGGGCGGAGGAGGCCGCCCGGATTTGCGAGCGGGCCTATCCGATGATCAACGAAGAGCTCAAGAGCGACGGCTTCAGGCCGCCGCGCCTGGTACGGATGTCGCTCAAAAACGATTACCGGGGCGTGGCGGCGGCCAGCGGCGATCGCATCGTCGGTTCGGTCCGGTTTTTCAAGGAACATCCCGACGATTTCGGGGCGATGGTCCACGAAACCGTGCATGTCGTGCAGCACTACCGCGGCGGCAAGAATCCCGGCTGGCTGGTGGAAGGCGTGGCCGATTACGTACGATTCTTCAAATACGAGCCCGGCAAGATCGGGCGGATCGATCCGAATCGAGCCCGCTACGACGGCAGCTATCGCGTCACGGCCGCTTTCTTGGCCTATCTGGTCGGGAAATACGATAAGGAAATCGTCCTCAAGCTCAACCAACGGATGCGCGACGGGCAATACGACGAGAAGACCTTCCAGGAGCTGACCGGCAAGCCGATCCAGGAACTCGGCGAAGAATGGCGGGCGTTGATTGGCGGCGGTACTTGATTGGCAGCGGGGGCGGCAACTGATAGAATCGTGCGGCACTTCACCGGGCGGACCAAGGCAAGCGCGCATGAGCATCGACATCAGCGAGATCGGCGGTATCCCGGCCGTTTGGACGCGGCGGCACCTATTGGGCCTGGAAGACCTGTCGGCCGAAGAGTTGAATTGCATTCTCGACGCCGCCGCGACCTTCAAAGAAGCCACGGCCGGCTGCAAGCAAAAACTGCCCGTGTTGACGGGCCGCACCTGCGCCAACTTGTTCTTCGAGCCTTCGACCCGCACCCGCACCAGCTTCTCGCTGGCGGCCCGGCGGCTGGGGGCCGACACGGTCGATTTTTCGGCCTCGGGCAGCAGCCTGTCGAAGGGCGAGACGTTCATCGACACGGCCAAGAACATCGAGGCGATGGGCGTCGACTTCGTCGTCGTCCGGCATCATACGCCCGGCACGCCCCACCTGTTGGCCCAAAAACTCGATTGCTCGGTAATCAACGCGGGCGACGGTCCGCACGAGCATCCGACGCAGGGGCTGCTCGATATCATGACGATTCGCGAGCATCGCGGCGACTTGGCCGGGTTGACGGTCGCGCTCGTCGGCGACATCGCCCATAGCCGCACCGCCCGCTCGAATATCTGGGGCCTGAAAAAGCTCGGCGCACATGTGATCGTTTGCGGGCCGTCGACGTTGGTCTCGCCACGCTGGAGGGAACTGGGCGTCGAGGTCTCTTACAGTCTCGACGAGATCCTGCCCCGTTGCGACGTTTTGAACTTGCTGAGGATTC
>DATNEC010000350.1:0-4261 GCA_035606815.1 Pirellulales bacterium | reverse complement strand
TGGACTCGACTGGCAGCGACATGATGACCTCCGTGACATTCCTCAACGACGCCCCAACGACGTCGTCTCACGGAGCTTTTGTTTACCGAAAACACCTTTGCCGCGCCAGCCTAAATTACCCACAATGCGCGCTGGCCCTGGCGAAGAGGGGTTTAACCGGGCATGGCATCGGCAGCCCAAAAAAAGGGGGCCAAGGATTAACACCGATTTTACGGATTCCCTGTATGTATCTTCCGAGAAAGCGGCGCGCCGGGCCGGCCGGTTGCAATCATGTGGCGAAGTTCTGATGGGCGATGCCCACCCCGCTTGGCTAGCGGCCGGGCGTCCATACTCCGTAGTCGAGCGCCGGGGCGGTGATGCCGCTGCGGCGGAGCATGTTGACGAGCTGCGCGCGGTGATGCGTGCCGTGGACGCATATCTGCACGAGCGATTCGATGATCCGAAACTGGATCGGCGGCCCGCCGAAATGGATGGCGACGATCCGCTGCGCCGCCGCGTCGTCCAAGCCCCGAATGAACTCGTCGCGCTGCCGCGCCGCTTGCGACCATGCGGCTTGAATTTCGCCGATGGAAAGCCGGGGGGCCGAAACGTCGAACGTGCCGGTTCCCTCGGTCCAAATCTTGAGCCACGCTGGTTCCACGCTTTCGAGATGCACGAGCGCCTTGCGAATCGTTCCTTGGCCCAGATCGAAGTCGCGGTCGAGCGCGGCGTCGTCCAGGGGCGCCGCCAATTCCAGAATCTGCGCGTTCGCCCAATCGTGATACGCGAAGTACCGCCGCATGCGCTCGCCGTCCCACGCGATTTCGACGCCCGGCGCCGTGTTGATTTCCATCCCGTAACCGCGCAGCGCGGCGACCGTCGCGTCGCCCTGGACCACGCTGGGATGGGCCAGCCGATAAAACAGATAATCAAGTCCGACGGGGACCGTGCGGCCGAAGCCCTTGAGGTAGTTCAAAGCCTGCGCCCGGTGATGAACGCCGTGATTGGCGACGTGCAACAGCAGCTCGTCGAGCGGCTTGCGGTACTCGGTCCGCTTGCTGTCGAGATAGACGACGACGCGCTGCCAGCCGGTCGAGCGTTCGTCGTCCATCAGCCGCCGCCGCTCAAGATCGACTTGCCGCAACCCCGCGGCGATCTGGCCGAGCGAAGCCGCGGCGGGATCGAACGGAAAGGGCCGCCAGTCGGCGCCAGTCCAACGTTCCAGCCAGATTTGCTCGGCGGCCAGAATGTGGAACAGCGTCGCCCGCAGCGAGCCGAACCCCATCTCGCGCGGCGCATCGAGTTGTTCGTCGCTCAGTCCTTCGCACAACTGAAACAAACGCCGCCAGGCCCACTCGTTGGCCGAGTACAAATCTTCGATGATCGTCGTCGTGTTCATGGATCGTTCGCCCGCGGTCCGTTGGAAACTCAGTTCGGCAGTTTGTAAATATGTACGTCCCAAGGCTCGAACGCGTCGAGGAACGTTCCGTCGGCCGCGACGAGTTCGCGCGACTCGCCGAGCACTTCGACCTTGGCGCCGTCCGCAAGTCCGGCGATGCGCAACCGCGCGGCCGCCTTGCCTGGCCGCATGGCGACGGCGAACACATAGCTTGCCCCGTCGCGGCGCTTGACGATCGCTTCGACCGGAACCTCGCTCGGGGTTGTTTCCACGGAAACGCCGCCGGGTACGGTCGGGCTGTTCAGCACGGGCGCGAGGCGTTGGATCTGCTGGTTCGTTTCCGTGACGGCCGCCAGCATCCCGCGGTCGGCCAGCAGCCCGGCCTCGATGAATTCCGGCTTGAATTGATGCACGAAATAGATGATCCCGCGCGAGCCGCGCACCAGCGACATCCAAACTTCGGCCCGCACTTGCCGCGGCGTGGCCTTGGCGTTCGGGTTGTCGATGTGCGTGCATTCGATGCAGGTCCAGACGGGCTTTCGATCGCCCGACCACTTGCGCAACCGGCTAACGCCGTCGGCGACGAGCCACAATTTCCCCGCCACGTCGGCGTGGCTGTGGCAGGCGGGATAAATGTCGAACGAGACGATGTCCGATCCTTTGGCGTATTGGGGATAATCTTCCGGGTGATTGGTCCGCACGCCGCGTCCATACCAACCGTCCCACGCGACGCCTTGCCCAAGATTGAGCAGAATCGGCCGCGACGGATCGCGGGCCTTGAGCCTCTGGTAATCCTCGCTGATTTTCGCCGGCAGAATCGGCGGGTCGTAGCCCTTGTTCTTGCCCGCGAACTGGGCGTTGTCCGGCTCGTCGCCGTGCATCCAGCCGACGATTGCCGGGTCGTCTTTGTGCTTCAAGCCGATTTCATTCTGGTTGCAGATCACCGGCATGCCATGCCGCTTGAGTTCGGCCAGTTGTTCTTCGGTCGGTCCTTTCCATAGGGCGACATACAGGTTGATGCCCGCCGCCTTGAACTTCGGCGCGTTGGCCGGCTGTTGCAGCCACACGGCAATGGGAAAGTAGTCATCCCGCGCCGGCGGTCCCAGCCGCCAGGCGGAATAGGGATTCTCGATTGGCTCGTCGGCGAAGCTTCCGGCGGTGGAAACGAACAGGCCGCAAATCATGGTCGCGACGATTGCGATCTGCGATCTTCTTCCTAAATCGAAGCATCGCATTAGCTTTCTCCTTGGCCAACACATAGGGAAACCGGTTCGGGATCGAAGAATCCCAGATCCCGCAGGTTTTGTTTTAGACGTCCTGGCGCGCGCCGCAAGGGCCACAAAGCAAATGGCTCGGGGGCGGTCTCCAATCTCAATCGCAAGGGGGCGGGCGGGAATTTTTCCGCCCGTTGGGCGCGCCGCCCGGTAGAATACCACCGTCCCTGCCGGCGCGTCGCGGCGGAGTGGCCGCTTTCGCCAATCGCAGCTTGCAGAACCACAACTTGCAGGACCACAACTTGCAGAATCACGGAGCCATGCCGCGGGCGCCCGACTTATCGCGCCGGCGCCTCGAACCCGAGCTGATCGACCAGCCGACGCTCGAAGCCGAGCGGCATCTGCAAGCGCTAGACGGCCTGGCGCGGGTCAATTTCTTCAGCGGCAGCGCGGGGATTTTATGGCCGGCCATCCGCGCTCTCGCGCGGACCGACCGCCAACGGGTTTGGCGGTTGCTCGACGTCGCCAGCGGGGCGGGCGATGTGCCGATCGCCCTGTGGCGCAAGGCCCGGCGAGCCAGCGTTCGCTTGCAAGTCGAGGGCTGCGACATCAGCGGCCGGGCCGTCGAGCACGCCCGGCGACGGGCAGAGCGAAGGCAGGCCGACGTGCGGTTTTTCCAGTGCGACGCGCTGGGCGAGGGCTTGCCCGGCGGCTACGACATCGTCGCCAGTTCGCTGTTTCTCCATCATCTGAACGAAGTCCAGGCCGCGGAATTACTGCGGCGGATGGCCGCCTCGGCGAACCGGCTGGTGCTGGTCAACGATTTGCGGCGCGGCCGCGCGGGCTTCGTGCTGGCCTACCTTGGCGTCAGGGTCTTGACTCGTTGCGACGTGGTGCATGCCGACGGCCCGCAATCGGTGGAGGGCGCTTTCACGTTGGAAGAAGTGCGGGCCCTTTGTCGCCAGGCGGGCCTCGCCGGAGTTTCGCTCAAGCGCCGCTGGCCGTGTCGCTACCTGTTGGCTTGGCGCCGTTGAATCCCCGGCAAGCTCGCCTATGCTCGACCGCCCCGACGATTTCGATGCCTTGGTGATCGGCGGCGGCCCGGCGGGCGCGACGACGGCGCTGCTGCTGGCCCGCGCGGGCTGGTCGGTGGCCGTGATCGAAAGCAAGCCCTTTCCGCGGCGGAAAGTGTGCGGCGAATATCTTTCGGCCACGAATTGGCCGCTGTTCGAGAAGTTGGGCCTGGCGGCGGCGTTCGACCATCAGGCCGGGCCTGAAGTCCGCCGCGTCGGCCTGCTCGCCGGCCGCGCGTTCGTCAGCGCCGAGCTTCCGCTGCCCAAGCCGGGGCCGGCGGGCCGCTGGGGCAGGGCCCTTTCGCGAGAAAAGCTCGATACGCTGCTGCTCGAACACGCCAGCGCCCGCGGCGCCGAAGTGCTGCAACCTTGGCGGGCGGTCGAGTTGCGAGACGACGGAGCCGGCTTCGCCTGTCTCGCCGAATGCCAGACGTCGGGCGAAGTCAGGCGGCTCCGCTCGTCGATCGTCGTGGCGGCCCACGGATCGTGGACGTCCGGGCCGCTGCCGACGCAAAACTTTCGCCCTTCGAAACGCGCGGACGATCTGTCTGGCTTCAAGGCCAGCTTTCTCGATGCCGCGCTGCCCGGCGACCTGA
>DATNEC010000341.1:0-9292 GCA_035606815.1 Pirellulales bacterium | reverse complement strand
AGCAAGGGCAGATTCTGGCGGTCATCTGGAGCAAAGACATCGGCGAAAAGAAAAGCGAATTGGTCGACGCCATCTCGCGGTTGGAACTCGATCAGCGGCTGCTGCAACGGCTGACTTCGTTCAAGGCCGAAACGGTCATTCCCGCGCGGCAAGTGGCCGAGGCGCGGCGGAACGTCGAGGGAGACCTGATCGCCATCAACAAGGCCGAGCGGACGCTTCGCTCTTGGCGCCTGACCGAGGATGAAATCGACGCGGTCAAGCAGGAAGCCGTCGAACTTCGCGAGGCCACCACCCACGCCATCGACAACGCGAAGACCACCGATCTCGAATCGCTGCGCGGCCAGGTCGAAGAATTGCGCTCGAAGACCAGCAACTTGTCGGAAGACACGCACTGGGCCGAACTGGAGGTCCGGGCGGCGATCGACGGGGTGATCGTCGAGAAGAACATCAACGTGGGCACGATCGTCGATCCCAGCGACGACCTGTTCAAAATCGCCAATCTTTCGCGGATTCAAGTCCTGGCCAGCGTCTACGAAGAAGATCTGCCCTACCTGGAGCGATTGCCGCCCGACAAGCGAGATTGGGCGATCGACTTGAAGGCCGATCCCAACGACAAGCCCCGCCCCGGAAAGTTCGAAATGATCGGCAAGATCATCGACCCGGTGATGCACACCGGCGCGTTGATCGGCTGGCTCGATAATCGCGACGGGCATTTGAAAGTCGGCCAATTCATCACGGCCACGATCCAACTGCCGGCCGATCCGGCGATGGTCTCGATACCTGCCAGCGCGCTGATCGAAGAAGGCCCCTATCCCGCCGTGTTCGTCGAAACCAACGCCCAGCGGCACGAAGTCACTCGGCGGAACGTCGCGGTGACTCGCCGCGGCCGGCAACGAGTGTTCGTTCGTAGCGAGCCGACCGAGGAAGAGCGGCGCGAAGGCGCCCAGCCGCTCGCGGTCGGCGAACGAGTGATCGTCTCGGGCGGGCTGGAGTTGTTCTCGGAATTGATCAACCTGCAAGCCGCGGGCGAGGACGCCGATTCGGGCGAATAGACGCATCAGGGGATAGGGCCCCTATTGCGGCCCATTTCGGCTCGCGGCGCAAAGGCACTTTGCATGGCATACCGACTGATCCAATGGGCCTTGGGCGCGCCGCTGATCGTGTTGCTACTGGCGACGGTGCTGCTGGCGGTCGGCGGCTACGCCTTTTTTCACGTCAACGTCGAAGCTTATCCCGACCCCGCCCCGGCGATCGTCGAAGTCATCGCCAAATATCCCGGCGCCAGCGCGGAGGAAATCGAGCGGCAGGTCACGATCCCCTTGGAAGTGGCGATGGCCGGCATGCCGGGGTTGAAATACCGGCGCAGCAAATCGCTGTTCGGCTTGTCGCACTTGCGAATCCAATTCGATTACGGCATCGACTACTACAAGGCGCGGCAGGAGGTGATCAACCGCCTGCAATTCGTGGAGGGACTGCCCGACCACGTCCAACCGTCGATCTCGCCGACGAGCCCGACCGGCGAAATCATGCGCTACACCTTGCGCAGCCCCAAGGACCGGATGGGCCGCGACCTGTACACGCTGAACGATCTCAAGGCCCAGCAGGATTGGGTCTTGGAGCGGCAGCTTCGCGGCGTGCCGCGGATCATCGACGTCGTCAGCAGCGGCGGCACGGTCAAACGCTACGAGGTGCATCCGGATCCCGAGCGCATGATGCGCTATGGCGTGACGCTCGAGCAGCTTCAGAACGCCATCGCCAACAACAACGGCAACGTCGGCGGCGACTACCTGTTCGAGGGCGAGAACGTGCTCAACGTGCGGGGAATCGGCCTGATCGGCGGCGGCCTCGATCCGGCGCGATCGATGGACGTGCTCAACAGCAACAACCCCGTGCTCGCGGCGCAATACCTGCGCCAACAAGAAGATCTTAGGCTGGAGCGCATCCGCCAAACCGTCATTACGGCGGTCAACAACGTGCCGATTCGCGTGGAAGACGTGGTCGAAGGCGGCCCTCAACGGTATGCCGACGGCGTCGGTTTCCAAGGCGTCGTCGTCAACCATTTGCCGCGGCTGGGCAAAGTCAGCCTGAGCGTTCCCAAACGCGACGAAGACGGCGAGGCCGCGCGCGACGCAGCGGGGAACGTCGCTTGGGACAACGAAGAAGAGCGAGTGCAGGGCATCGTGCTCTTGCGCCGCGGCGAGGCCTCGCTGCCGGCCTTGCACGACGTCAAGGCCAAGGTCGCCGAGCTGAACGGCGAAAACAGCATCATGCTGCCCGGCGTCAAGCTTGAGCCTTACTACGATCGCACCAACCTGATCGACGTAACCACCGAAACGGTCCACGAGAACCTGATCGTGGGCATGGTCCTCGTCTCCTTGATTCTGCTGATGTTCGTCAGCAACGTCCGCAGCGCGCTGATCGTGGCGATCAACATTCCCTTGGCGCTGCTGTTCGCCTTCGCGATTTTGTACCTCCGCGGCAAGTCGGCCAACCTGCTCTCGATCGGCGCGGTCGACTTCGGGATCATCGTCGATTCATCGGTGATCATGGTCGAGAATATTTACCGGCACATCAGTTCCGGCGAGTATTCCGATCTGCCGCTCAAAGAGCGAATCCTGCGGGCCAGCCGCGAGGTGGAGCGCAGCTTGTTCTTCACCACGGCGATCATGGTCTGCGCGTTCTTGCCGCTGTTCACCATGCAAGGGCCGGAAGGACAGATTTTCGGCCCGATGGCCGACACTTACGCCTTCGCGCTGGGCGGCGCCTTGATCCTGGCGCTGACGGTCGCCCCGGTGCTGTGCCTGCTGCTGTTCAAGAACCTGCAGCCCGTGCCCGACAATTTCTTGGTGCGCTATCTGAAGTCGGGCTATCTGCGCAATCTGGATTTTTGCCTGCGATATCGCTGGGCGACGCTAGGCGTGATGATCGCGCTGGTCGCGTTCACCGGCGCCATGCTGCCGCTGTTGGGCCGCGAGTTCATGCCTGAGTTGGAGGAGGGCAATCTCTGGGTCCGCGCCACGCTGCCGATCAACATTTCGCTCGACGCCGCCTCGGCCAAGGCCGACATCGCGCGGAAGATCATGCAGAAGTATCCGGAGATCGAGGTCGTCGTGGCGCAAACCGGGCGTCCCGACGACGGCACCGACCCCACCGGGTTTTACAACGTCGAGTTCTTCTTGCCGCTCAAGCCGCGCGGCGAGTGGCCGGCGGTCAAGGATGCCGACGGCTGGGAAGGATGGTTCGCCGCCAAGCGGCCCCGCACCAAGCTGGAACTGATCGCGGAGATGAACGAAGAGCTGGCCAAGAACATCGCCGGCGTGAATTGGAACTTTTCGCAAAACATCCGCGACAACGTGATGGAATCGCTGTCCGGCGTCAAGGGCGACAATTCGATCAAGATCTTCGGCCCCGATCTCGATGAATTGGAACGGCTGGCCGAAGAGGCGAAAACGCGATTGACGTCCATTAGCGGCATCGCCAACGTCGGCGTGTTTCGAGTGAAGGGGCAGCCGAACCTCGAAATTCCGGTCGATCCCAAGAAGTGCAACTATTGGGGCGTGACGGTCAACGACGTCGAGGACTTCGTGGAGATCGCCGTGGGCGGCAAGCCTTTCTCGCGAATGATCGAAGGCGAAAAGCGGTTCGACATCACGCTCCGCTGGCCCGATGAATTGCGGAGCAACGTGCAGGCCATTCTCGACATTCCGGTCGACGTCTCGAACAATCAAACCACCACCGACGCGGCCCCCAACGTCGGCGAAACGTCGGTCTCCAGCGCCAGCCGCGGTCTTTCGACCAACGGCACCAGCGAAAAAATGCCGTCGCTGACGGGCAGCCTGTTTGGCGGCACGTTCAATAACTTCGACAAAGCGCCGCGCCGGCGCCTGCGCGATCTGGTGACGCCGCTCAATGACCAAGGGGCCTTGGACCCCAACGGACGGTTCGTCCGCTCAGGCGCCTCGACCATTGCCCGCGAACAGGGCGCCCGGCTGATTGCCATCAAGTTCAGCGTCCGCGGCCGCGACCTGGCCGGCGCCGTCGCCGAGGCCCAGGGCAAAACGGCCGACCTGTTCAAATCGCCTTACCGCGCCGAGTGGAGCGGCGAGTTCCAGGAGATGCAGGAGGCCGAGCACCGCTTGATGTATATCATTCCGGTCTCGTTGGCGATGATCTACGTGCTGCTCTACCTGGCGTTCCGCTCGCTGCTCGACGCCGTGCTCGTGTTCTCGAACGTGGTGGCTTTGTCGCTGGGCGGAATTTGGGCCTTGTTGATCACCGGCACGAACTTCAGCATTTCGGCGGCGGTGGGTTTCATTTCCATCTTCGGCGTGGCCGTGATGGACGGGTTGCTGCTGATTTCGTACTTCAACCAGATGCGCTTTCACGGGTTGCCGCTGCGCGAAGCGATCATGCAAGGCGCCGAAAAACGCGTGCGGCCCGTGATGATGACCGCCCTGACGGCGATCTTCGGCCTGCTGCCCGCCGCGCTTTCCACCCGCATCGGCGCCCAGACGCAGCGCCCGTTGGCCATCGTCGTGGTCGGCGGCATGATCAGTACGCTGTTTTTGACGCGATACTTGATGCCCGTGCTGTATAGCTTCTACGGGCACCGCGAGCCTTCGGCCGAAGCCGGGCAGATGGCGCATTAGCGGCGCCGTCGAGTCTGCGCATTCCAGCGTTTACGCCAGTCGCCCCAAGCCAGATCCAGGGTAAGCTGTGAGATGCGCTGCTACAGTAGCTCCGACACTCTGTGGCGGAGATTTGGTGGCGCCATGCAGACCGTTACGCACCCCGTCACAAGCGAAGGCGGCCACTTTTCGATGGGCAATCTTCGGCCAACTTGGCAATCTTCGGCGGCTTGCCCGCCGGCAAGGCGACCGACGCGAAGGCGGCCACTTTTCGATGGCAATCTTCGGCCAACTTGGCAATCTTCGACGGCTTGGTTGCCGGCAAGGCGAACCGACGCGCAGGCGGCCACTTTTCAATGGCAATCTTCGGCCAACTTGGGCATCTTCGACGGCTTGTCTGGCGGCAAGGCGAACGGACGCGAAGGCGGCCACTTTTCGATGGCAATCTTCGGCCAACTTGGCAATCTTCGGCGGCTTGCCCGCCGGCAATGCGACCGGCTACGAAGGCGGCCATTTTTCGATGGCAATCTTCGGCCAACTTGGGCATCTTCGACGGCTTGGCGCCGGCGAGGCGACCGGACGCGAAGATGGCCGCTTTTCAATGGCAATCTTCGGCCAACTTGGCAATCTTGGGCAATGTTGGCCAAGTTCGACGCAGGTCTGGAGCGTCAGGCTCGCTCCAACCGTCGCTTCCATTCGGCTTCCAGGCTCGGATCCCGGGCCGCCAGATGCCAATAGCTGGCAACCCCGCCGGCCCACAGCAAAGCCAAGCCGCCATAGGCCGGCAGCAGGTGCTTCAGGCTGTGGTAGCCGACAAACCAATGCACTCCAATGGCCGAGCAGTAAGCCAGATTCCCGGCCAGCATCAAGGCCCCCCACAGCCAGGCTTGCCCACGCTGAAAGCCCCACATCGCCGGAAGCAGGGTCGCCGCGCCGCACGAAATCAACATTCCGCCAAATGTCGCGCGGTCGTGCGCCACCAGCGGAATCAATTGCGGATGGGCGTCGACCAGCGACGCGGCGCACGTCTGCATGAATTCCAAATCCTCGGGGACGAACACGCTCGACATTCCGATCCAGGAAATCACGACGCCGGCGACGATCAGCACGGCGCCGTGCATGACGAACAGCAATTGGCCCCACTGGCTGGCCCGCCAGCGCCCATCGTTCCATAGACCGGGCGCCTCCGCCGGCTGTCGCGCCGGCAGGTCGGAGTGGATCGTCAATGCCAGGAACTGAAACAAAATCGCCGTCACGAAAGCGTGAAACGGATCGAAGTAACCGAAGCCGAGAAAGGAAAAGAAACTGAGGAAGCCGGCGAACGCCGAGAGCACGACGGACAAGTACGCCCAGTGCAGTCCCCGGCGAATCCCTCGCCAAGCCAGCGCCGCATATAATATGCCCACGGCGAGCATCGTTCCGGCGAGCGTTACGCGGTCGTGCGTCATGAACGACAGCAGCCGGTCATTTACCTCCGAGAGCTGTTGGCGCGAGAGGCCCGCCATGGATTCGTCGTATGGCATCACGACGCGCGTCGTGGCGATGAGCATCGCCAAACACCCGCCGGCCAACATGCTGCAACCCATCAGCAAGGCCCAAAACCACGCTTCGCGGCCTGGCCGCGTCGGTTGGTAGGGCGCGTCGCATTGAGTCATTTGCACTCGGTAAAGCAACGCTTCGTTAATTCGTTTGGGCAAGCCAGGGCCGGCGAAAACCAGGCCGGAATCGACTTGGACGAGGTCGGCCCCCGCTTCGATGTAATCGAGCGCGTCGGCCGGCGCGTGGACGCCCACCGAGCCAATCACGATCGGCTGCGGCCCAATTTCGGTACGAATATGCTGAACGCACTCCAACGCGGCTGCAAAACCTTGCCTTCCGATTTGTTGCGCAATTCCGCTTGTCGCGGCTTCGCCAACGACGATCCCTGCAATTTGGCCATCGGCGAGCGCCCGGATGCAGCGATTTCTGTCGGTTTCAACTTGCCACGTCTGGGCGTCGATGGCAACGAACAAGATAGGTCGATTGCAGACGCCATCATTTGCCGCGGCGAGCGCGCGGCAGACGTCGTCGAGGCGCTCGATCGACACGATGAACCCGGCGACGCAGGCGCTCAGTTCATCGATCGTTTGGCGGGCTTCTTCCAGCGACGACGGCTCGATCCGCGCAAAGATGGGCAGGCCCAACGGGGCGGCCCGGACCAATCTTTCTTTCGCCGCCCGCGCAGCGATCGCTTCGCCCGGCGACTCGAAACGCACGACTTCGCTCGCGGCATCGCATTGGATTTCGCCGAACTTCGCCGGGGGCCGCACGACGATCGGACCGATCTCCAAAAACCCAAACCCGAATTCAGCCAAGGCGGACAGGGCCGACAAGCGCGCATCGAACCGGCAACCCAAGCCGACTCGCGATCGCAACTTGAACCCGTTTCGTTCGACCGCCAACCGCGGATCGGGCTGCATGTGCCCCATCCACTGGATCACGCGCCGGCCCAGCGGCGCGCGCGACAAGAGGCCCATCGACCCCAATGCGATCGCTCGAGCGGTCTCGGGTCTCAATCGCAGCAGCGCCGGGCGAAAGATCGTTTGGTAAGTCCAATCGGGCATCGAAAATCTGATGCAAAGCCAGTTAAAAGAACCAAGCTGTCGGGGCCTCTGGCCGGGGATCCGGTGTATCGTAACCGCAAAGCGGATCGGCGGCTAACAGGCCGATCGGAGTTGTCTGCCGCGTCGATGAACGGCCCGCCGAAGCTTCGTTGCATGTCGCGGCTGCGGTCCAGAGAAGCTGCCTCCCGGCGCGTATTATCGTCTCTGCCGAGCAATATCGAGTCCAAACCTCATGGAAAAAATGCCTGTTCCTTGTTAAATTGAACGGATGGAGACCAATGCAGCGACCTTGGCCGAGGCCAAAAGCAAGGGCGAAATCACATACAGCTTCGTCAGCCTCGGCTGCCCGAAGAACCTCGTCGATAGCGAGCGGATGCTCGGTTTGCTGCAATTGGACGGCTACCGGCTGGTCGGCGACCCCCAAGGGGCCGATTTCGTGATCGTCAACACCTGCGGCTTCATCGAGCGGGCCCGCGAAGAATCGTACGGCACGATCCGCGAGATGCTGGAGTTGAAGCGCCAGGGCGCTATCAAAGGCGTCATCGTCTCGGGCTGCCTGGCCGAACGCGAGAAGGAAGCGCTGCTGGAGAGCTGCCCGGAGATCGACCACCTGGTCGGCGTCTTCGGCCGCGAACATGTGACCAAGGTCGCCGACCGCTTGCTGGGCGGGCTGGTCGAGCAGCGGACCGTATTTCAGCCGGCGCCTTCTCGGCCGTTGCCCGATACGGCCCGGCTGCGGATCACGCCGCGGCATTTCGCGTTCTTGAAGATCTCCGAAGGCTGCGACCGACTGTGTACGTTCTGCGCGATCCCCAAGATGCGCGGCAAGCACGCGACCAAGCCGATGGAGGAGGTGCTGGCCGAGGCTCGCGAACTGGCGGCCGACGGGGTGCGCGAACTGAACATCGTCGCCCAAGACACGACCTACTACGGCATGGATCTTTACGGCCGCCCGCGGCTGGCCGAATTGTTGCGCGAGCTGGATCAGATCGAGGGGCTCGATTGGATCCGGATCATGTATCTGTATCCGATGTACTTCAGCGACGAATTGATCGAGGTGCTGGCAAAGAGCAAGCGGATCGTACACTATCTCGATCTGCCGTTGCAGCACGTCAACGACACGATGCTCAAGCGGATGCAGCGCCGCGTGACCCGCGCCGAGACCGAGACGCTGCTGGCCAAGCTTCGCAGGGCGATTCCCGAGTTGGTCTTGCGCACCACGTTCATCGTCGGTTTTCCTGGCGAAACCGAAGAGCAGTTCGACGAGCTGGTCGAATTCGTCCGGCAGCAGCGGTTCGAGCGGTTGGGCGTGTTCACGTATTCGTTCGAGCCCGACACGCCGGCCGCCCGGCTGCCCGATCATCTCAACGAGGCCGTCAAGGAAGAGCGGCGCGAGCGGCTGATGGCCGTGCAGCAGGAGACGGCGTTTGCCTGGAACGAGGCCCAGCTTGGACGGCGGCTCGATGTTTTGATCGATCGGGCCGTGCCGGGCGAGTCGCAGGCTTGGATCGGCCGCTCCTATGCCGACGCGCCGGACGTCGATGGCGTGGTGTACGTCACGGGTAAGAAATTGCGTCCGGGACAGATCGTGCCCTGTGAAATCGTGACTTCGCAAGGCTATGATTTGGTCGGGGTCGCCGTCGGCAAAGGCCGATGATCGCAACGAAAGCAGCCTTATGTCGGTCAGCACCAAGCCGGAACCTCGGGCGGCGATCTTCAATTTGCCCAACCAGTTGACCGTTTCGCGGTTGCTGTTGTCGATGGTGCTGTTCGGGTTGATCACGTGGAAGCTGTACGCCGCCAGCTTCGTCGTGTTCGTCGTGGCGGCCTCGACCGACTGGCTCGACGGCTACTTCGCCCGCAAGTACGGTCTCGTGACGCGATTGGGCCGGATACTCGACCCATTCGTCGACAAGATCATCATCTGCGGCACGTTCATCTGCCTGGTCGCCGATCCGGATGTCGCCAACCCGGACTCGGGCATTCGGGGCTGGATGGCGGTGATTGTTGTCGGCCGGGAACTGCTGATTACCGCGCTGCGCAGTTTTCTGGAACAACAGG
>DATNEC010000319.1:0-2454 GCA_035606815.1 Pirellulales bacterium | reverse complement strand
CGGCCCCCAGGCACAGGCAGCACAGCCCGGCGGCCATCAGCCAGAGCAGCTTCTGCTGGGCAGTCCGCCCGCCGCGCAGCAAGCCCCCGGCCAGCAGCCCGAAAATCATCGTAACCAGCGAAGGGACGAAGTTGAGGGTCGCATAGCCGCGCGAGCTGTATTCGAACCTCCGCCGCCGCGGCAGCCAGTTCAGTACGATCCGGTCGACCTCGGCCGCGACGTTCGTGTTCTTGTCCCAATGGGCCTCCGCGCCCTCCAAGTGCGGCCAATCGGCGGGAACGCCCACGCGGCCGTAGTCGAAATTGGGAGACGGCGTCGGATAAGCATAGAATACGGCCCAATCGCCGATCAGAATCAACGCGCCGGCCAACAACTGCCAACGAGGCCGGCAATTCCACAGCAGGAACAGGAACGGGTAGCCCAACCCGATCTGAGTCAGCACGTTCGTCAAGACGATATCGGGGCGCAACGGTCCCTGCGCGGCCAGCATGATCCCCAGCATCGCCAAGACGACCGACCGATAGATCGTGCGCGCGAGCAGGTGGCCGAAGGAGTGTCCCGCCTCGCGGCGCCCAGCGAAGGAATAGACCATCGAGATGCCGACCATGAACATGAAGGCCGGCTGAATCAGATCCCAGAAGTTGCAGCCCTTCCAAGCCACGTGGGACATTTGAGCGCCGGCGAACTGCCATGCCGGCCGATCGGGAAAACACTTGGCGACCTCGGGCGCCCCCCACCCCATCGAGGCCATCGCCAAGAGCAAAAATCCACGCAAGGCGTCCAGCGAAATCAAGCGTTGGCGGCTCGCGGCTGGCGCGAGGATCGATTCGGCGGTCTGTCGAGCTGCTTCCATTTCCGCTTCTCGCCCGAGGCGCCGCCCGCCAGATCCCCTGTTCTGAGAATTCGAGAAAATATAGTTCATCCCCCAGGGCTGGGATCCCCTGCTTAGGGCCGATTTCTCCGAACATAACGATGGAATCGACCCGGTCATGAGTTCAAGCGTCGAACGCTCGGCAACGATCCCTCGCGACCTATCCGCGCCGCGGAATCGTCACCGCCTGCCGATCGCCAAAGATCGGGTATACTCTTGACCGACATGGCCAATGCCGAACTGGGAGTGAACGCAAACGATCGGTTGCAGCAACTGGTCGAACGCTTGGAGCGCGTCGAGGGCTTCGCCGAAGTCGTGGCCAGCCTACTGGCTGGCCACGGCGCCACTCTCGACGGGGTCCGTGGATCGAGCTGCGCGCTGGTCGCCGCCGCGCTGGCGAACCATGCTCCTGGGCCTCTCGTCGTGGTGCTCCCGCAGCCGGGCGAGATCGACGATTTCTGCGATGATCTGGCGGTCTTTTCCGAGGCGACCCCCGAGCGTTTCCCCGCCTGGGAAGCGCTGACCGCCGAGCGCAGCATCGACGACGACGTCTGCGGCGACCGGCTGCGCGTGCTCAAACTCCTTCAGCAGCTCAAGCAAGCCGATCAAGCCGAAAACGGTAAACCGGGCAAATCGGCCCAGCGGGATGCGACTCGTGGTTCAACCTTCGTTCGTCCTCCTTCCGCCTTTATCCTGGTCGCCAGCATTCAAGGGCTGATGCAACCGGTCCCGAGCGAAGAGCTGCTGGCCCGGCAGACTCGCCGGCTAGTCGTAGGGAACACGGTCGACGTCGAGGCGTTGGCGCGCTGGCTCGTCGAGCAGGGCTTTCACAATACGAGCGCCGTGCAACTGCCGGGCGAGTTCTCGTCGCGCGGCGGCATTTTGGATTTGTTCGCCCCCGATTGGTTCGAACCGGTGCGCGTCGAGCTGTTCGGCGACCAGGTCGAATCGATCCGGCGCTTCGAAGTCGAAACCCAACGCAGCCTGGGCGGCGTCGATTCGATCGAATTGACAGTGCTCGACCCGCGCGTCGTGGAGCGCGAACACCTCGCCGCCTACCTGCCGGCGAACGCCTGGTTTCTGCTCGTCGAACCGGGACAGATCGACGACGAGGCGCGCAACTATGCGAACCGGCAGGAGCGCCCCGGCGACGTTCATGCGCCGCAGGCCGTGCGCGAGCGGATCTATCGCTTTCCCTCGGTCACGGCCAGCGGCATCTCGATCGGCTCGATGGAAACCACCTGCCGCTTGAAGATCGAGTCGGTCGAGCGGTTCAGCGGAGACATCGCCAAGGTCCGGCACGAACTCGACACCGCCGGCGAAGGCCAGGAAGTCTTTCTCGTCAGCCAGACCGACGCCGAGGCCAAGCGACTGGCCGAGATCTTCGCCGAAAGCCGCTTGGCCGAGCAAGGCAAGCTGCACTTTCCCTTGGGACGGCTGCGGGCCGGCTTTCGGCTGGTCGCCGATCGCATCGTGCTCATCAGCGGCAACGAGTTGTTTCATCGCACCGATCTGAGCCGGCCCTCGCGGCGGCGGCTCGGCCGCGTGATCGACAGCTTCTTGGAGCTTCGCGAAGGCGATTA
>DATNEC010000317.1:0-3351 GCA_035606815.1 Pirellulales bacterium | reverse complement strand
CGGCCGCGCGACGGCCGTGCTGGGCACGCATACCCACGTGCCGACCGCCGACGAAGAGATTCTGCCCGGCGGGACGGCCTTTCAGTGCGACGTCGGCATGACGGGCCCTTACGAGAGCATCCTGGGTCGCCGCATCGATCGCGTGATGGAAACGACGCGGACCTTCAATCCCACGCACTTCGAAGTCGCCACCGGCGACGTGCGGCTCTGCGGCACGATCGTCGAAAGCGACGCCGCCGGCCGGGCCACGGGCATCTGGCGGCTCCGCGTGAGCGGGGCCGAGGCCGAGCAACTTGCCGCCGCGAGGAGTCCGGCCGGCAACCAGGTGGAGTCGGCCTCCTGATTTCGCAGCATTGCTCAACGGAGACCGCGCCTCGGAAAATCCGCCTTTCTATTCCGGCGGCGACCATTCGGGCCGCGGGGCCTCGTAGACTTTCGCGGCCACGCCTGCTTGCCAGCGGCCAATTTGCGCCAGCGATCTTTGGATGCCGGCCGCGGCGTCGTGGATCTCCATTTCAATCTCGAATCGCCGCGTCTCGCCCGGCGCCAGCCTGGCCACGCGCCCATTGGCTTGCTCGAATGATTTGACGTTCGGAAAGTTGATGCACGGTTCCAATCCGGTGCAATAGCCGTCGCTGTAAGCCTGCGGATTTTTCCACAAGGTGAAGTAGGGAAACTGGCGGCGGTTGAAAGACAGGCTCAGGCCGTGCCGGTCGTCGCCTGCGGCCAGCAGCACGCCGGTGCGGCCTTCGGCGTCGGCGGCCAACTCGCAATAGAGCACCGTCTCCTCGGCGCCAGGTTGCGGCGCAGGGTAGCTTTGCCAGCTTTCAAGATCGCGGGCCGAGTAGTCGTTTCGCGGCGCAATCGTTTCGATCGGCGCCGAGAACTTCGAACCGGGCGCGGCCAGCGGCGGCCCGACGTTGATGTGATACAGCAGTTCCAGATCGGCCGGAGTCGCCCAGGCATTCTCGATCTCGTCGATTACCGTCAGCTTCGGTTCGCCGAATTTCGTCCTCACCGTCGACTTGAGCCGCAGCTTGTTGCCGAACAAGCGGGCCTCGTCGATGACGCCGGTTATCGACAGTTCGCCCGCGTCGGCGTCGATCGCGACTTCCACGAAGTGGGCGGGCAAATTAGCGATCCGCCCGTGCAGCGGATGCTTGAGCTTGCCGTCGGCCGACCACTCCGGCGCGCCGTTGTATTCCAATCCGCAGCGACAGAGCAATTCGTCGAAACCGTTGAGCCAGCCGATGCCGCTGGCTTCGTCGGTCGGCACGAACTTCGGATGCACCGGCCCTTTCACGGGCGAAGGCCAGCCGACTTCGAGCTCGCCGCGCCACACGCGCCACAGGCCCATGCCCCGGCCGGGCAAGACGGTGAACCGCAGGCAGCCGTTATCGACTTCGATCGCATCGAGGCCGTCGCGCAGTCCGCCGCGCAAGGTCCGCTTGCGGAGCGAGAAGTTCGCGGCAGTTGGAACGTCGCCGGGGCTCAACTGCAGGGCGTCGACATAGACGCCGTTGTCGACGTCCACGATGGGCCAAGTGCGGGGCGGCATTGCTGCTTCTCCTGGCGGCAGGTTAAAAACGCCGAATGTACGCCGCGCACTGGGACTTTTCCAGCCGTCGCGCCTGCACTTGTGGCGGGCCGAGTCGTTCGCTCGGCGAATGAGCGGCGCGCACTACAAGCAGACAAACGTTTCATGTCGAAAGTCGATCGTAAAGCCCTGCAATTCCTCGGCATCTTGTCGATCCACCACGATGGGAATCCCTCGTGACTGACCGATCCAGTCGCGCCCATCTGCAAGAGGAAAGTCAAACAGCACGCTCGCATGATTTGGCGTCATGCGATCGGGCGCGATGCGAACGACAGTTTCCGGCCCGAAGCAGCCAGCCGTAAGTCGCCGATTGATCTCTTCGCTTGCCGCCTCCGTGAGTTCCACGACGTTGCCGAAATTGGCAATG
Source organism: Pirellulales bacterium (assembly GCA_035606815.1). Classification (GTDB taxonomy): domain Bacteria; phylum Planctomycetota; class Planctomycetia; order Pirellulales; family JAICIG01; genus JAICIG01. The sequence continues at coordinate 1,387 of DATNEC010000317.1, read as the reverse complement.
AACGGTTCGTCTCCCTCGCGGCCGGCCGAAAAGGCCGCGGTCACGGTTTTTGCCTCGCCGCTAAGCACAGTGATCGGGAAGGCGCAAGAACACCGATCACAGAGTACTTTCTCCGCCACCAACTGCTGCTTCAGAATCGGCACGAAATAGATGTGGTAATAGTTCCACGTGCGGAGAAGCGTGAACGCTTGCGTGCCATTGCACTGCGGGCAGTCAAACCGCCCCTTCGCTTCCCTACGCTGTCGATGGTAGTGCCCCGATATGAAGAACATGCGCGCGCCCACGAAAAAAAATCGGGCCTCAAGCGGCAAGTCGCGATTATCCTACGTTTTCTTGGGCTTTTGCTATGCCCCGGTGGCAGAGCACCATGTTCGCCGCTCCGCAGCCTCACTCACCTATTTTGCCCTCGTCCAGGATCGCCTGCCCTCACTCTTTTACTCTCGCGTCGAGGTCGATGCAACGACGGGCAATTATGCGACCTTCGAAGGGCGGCTTAGACCGTAAATGGGTGCGGTCGCGATGCAAAATCCTCGCCGGCCACAAGGAAGAGGAATGTTTGTAGTATGGAGTGCCGGACGCCCTCGCCCGGCTTGCACCGCATTGAAATCCACTGCCACGGAAAACCGCCCGCGCTCGGCGGCGATTCTCAGCATCGGCTGGATTCGGCGGCGGCCGGGCGAGGGCGCGTCATTTCCGGCAAGGCCGCCGCCGCGGCCTCTCACGCTTGCCAGCCCCTCGCCCAGCGAATAAAACAAGGCGGTCGGACCACTTTTTCGCGGCTTTCCGGGCCGCGTTTTTTTGCGGAGTTTTCGTGCTCATGGTTACTTCCACGATCGCCAAGAAAGACAATATCGCCGCCTTGCTCGGCCGCGCCCTGGACGCCGGAGCGGGCCTGCTGCGGCTCACTCCCACCTGGGTGCCGCGCAGCTTTTTGCATCCCGGAAAGCGGATCAAGCTGGCCCCGACCGATTGGTACGCCTACGGCGCCCACCGCGGCGGCATCGACGAGCGCTGGTTCGGCAGCGCGACCGAGGCGGCCAACGAAAACCGCGTCCACGACGAAGGGCTGAGCTATGTCGCCTTCGAGGGGCAGCGGTTCACGCTCCGCGACGCGGTCGGCGAGGCCGGCAAGCGGCTGATCGGCCAGGCGATGTTCGAAAAATACAAACGCTGGCCCGTCTACTCGAAATTCTTCGACAACATGGGCCCGATTCCGCACCACATGCACCAAGGCTTCAAGCACGCCGCTTTGACCGGCCAGGAAGGCAAGCCCGAGAGCTACTACTTCCCGCCGCAGCTCAACAACGTCGACAACAACTTCGCCTACACGTTCATGGGCTTGGAGCCGGGCACGACCAAGGCTCAGGTGCGCAAATGTCTGGAAGAC
>DATNEC010000302.1:0-9975 GCA_035606815.1 Pirellulales bacterium | reverse complement strand
CATGCAAAAACGCTCCCGACTTTTCCGATCAGGGCGCCGCTGACCCATAACCTTCCGGTCTGGTCGAGAAAATTCCGCATCTGCGAGCACATGTTTCCAAAGCGGGTCGGCGTGCCGAAAAGGATCGCGTCGTAGGTCGGCAGTTCGTCGACCGCCGCGAGGGGGGCCGCTTGGTCCAGTTTCGCGCCCGCTTTGCGGGCGACCTCTTCGGGCATGAGTTCCGGCACGCGCTTGACGTCGACATCGACCCCCTCGACGCTTCGCGCGCCTTGGGCGATCGCTTGCGCGAGCGTTTCCACGTGGCCATACATGCTGTAGTACAGAACGAGCGCTTTTGTCATGGTCTCGGCCCTTTCCCGGCGCCGGCCGAGGCCTTGGCGATCACGCTTTCGAGCGTGACGGGCTTGCCGCCTTGGCGCTTGCTCTCGTCGGCGGCCTCCATGAAGGCCATGATTTCGATGGTTTCCTCGGCCGACACCGGCGGCTCGCCCCCTTTGAAGAACTTGCAGATTTCGACGACCAGCGGTTGATATCCGCCGTAGCCGCCGCTGGGGGCGATGCCCTTGCTGCCGAAGACCAGCGCGCCGTAATCGTGCTTGCCGGCCCGCATGCCGCGGAACGTGCCGATCCGGCCGTCGCCCCAGACGCCGGTCGCCAGTTCCGCGTCTTTGGTTTGCGCCCGCGCGACGCTCTTGCAGCCAGGCCCCATGATCGTATACAGCGTTTCGACGCCGTGAATTCCGTACCAGTACAAGTCGGGGTGGTGCTCTTCCAGCGAGCAGGGGCCATAGGCGTCGCAACCGAGCACGTCGCCGATCTTGTCGTTGTTCAACATGGCGACGATGCCGGGGCTAAATCGCAACGACGAACTGGAAAAACAGGGCACGCCGCTCTCCTTGCTCAGCCGGAAGATCTCGATCGCGTCGGCGAGCGAGCCGGCGCAAGGCTTGTCGATGAAGACCCGCTTGCCGGCGGCGAAGACCGGCTTGACCTGTTCCAAGTGCGGGCGTCCATCGACGCTTTCCAACAGCACGGCGTCGACCTTGTTCAGCAGGGCCGCGATCGAGTCGACGATTTCGACGCCGTATTTCTCGCGCAGCTCCTTGGTGAAGCCCTCGACCCGGTCGCGGCTCGAAGCGATGTCGGGACTACCGCCCGGATAGGCGGCCACGACCTTCACGCCCGCGAGATCGCCGCTGGCCTTCGGATCGTTCAAGACGCTGGTAAAGGCGACGACGTGCGAGGTATCGAGCCCGATGATGCCGACGCGGATCGCCGGCGCTTCTTCGGCTTTTAGAGTGAGGGAGCAGACAGCCCCCAGGAGCGTGGCGGCCAAAACAGAGGCGAGGCGTAGCGGCATGCGCGAATCTCCTTGAAGCGGGCGGTAACAAGGCGGGTCGAAATCAGGCGGGCGATCGCCAGTCTAATGCCGCCTCGGGGGCAAAGCAATGAACTAAAGAGCAGGCGAATCGTGGTGCGAGCAAAAAAAATCCAACGAGTCTGCGGGATGGTCTTGGAAGCGGCCGTGAGTCGAAACCTGATCGGATGGCGTCAGAAGGCGTGAGTCCGAAGAGTGCGGTCCCGCCGCCAAGAATCTTCAACTGGCGAGAAAACGCCACTACGGCGCAAATCGACCGAAAATGTCGAAATCGTGTGCCGTCGCGAGTACCGGAATAGGCTTCGCAAGATTGCCCGATTCTAGTGCGGCTTGGGTCAATTGGACGAAACGAACCATCACCAACAAAACCGCAAGCTCCTCCCCAGCATTGTGCGTGTTCTTGTCGTAGACCTCGTTTTCCATGTACCACTTGAAATCCTCCTGAATGTCCTCCAAGCCGGTGAGTGTCAATTGAGGCCATTTGGGCGACGACCAGTCGCAGAGCCAGTCGAGGTCATCGGGATCGTCTCTATAGTCCGTGTAAGCGAATGAATCGAAGTACCAACGGTCATAGTTGGCATCAAAACCGTTCATCTCGAGATAAACTGCCGCCACTTCGCATTGCTCTTTACATCTGTCGATGAACTTGTTGATGTGTTCGAGAACTGACTGTGGTGAATTCGTGAAGTGTTTCTCTGCGAGGGACGTGAATCGGTCCAAGGAATGAGCGCGAAGGTGAGATTCAAGGTACGATGCAGCTCCAGCCACATCATTGTTTTGGAAACAGCGATTGACGGTCTGCCAGAGTTCGACATTCATTTGCGGCGGACTCCACCACGACGTTCTGGTTGACAGCGGCTCTAGTGTAGTGCCTCACCAATCTGGGAACTTATTTTCCTTCTTGCCCTAAAGCTGCACGAGAGCGTTCTCGAAGTCGGCCACTAGATACCGCTTTCCTTTTTGCACGACGCGATGACCTTCGGCCTCCAGCCGCCGCCGGATTGCAGCGATGCCGCCAGGATACTTGGGGTTCAATTCGCCGCCCGATTTCAACGTCCGCCAGTACGGCGTGGTTCTTGCTTTGCCGAGCGCGGCGGCCTCCTCGGCGGCGTGCGCGGCGATCCAGGCGAAGATGCCCGTGGTGATCGGGCAGCCGATCGTGGCGTGATGTTTCTTCGCCAGGATCTGGCGAATTTCGTTGATCGTAATCAATTTGCCGCGCGGCACGCGCTTCATCACCGCGTCGACTTCCTTCGGCGCCGGCACGACGACCGTGCCTCGGCCCCATTTCTGGTTCATGTGCGGGGCGATCTTTTCGACCTTCGGCAGATCCTTGCAATCGGCGAGTTTCTCTTGCCAAGTTTTTTTACGAGCCATGAGTTCGCCTCGTTTGAGTGGACCGCCGAGCCGTCAATTGCGATAGGCCGCGTGACACCGTTTGCACGACGTTTCGAGTTGCTGCAAACTCCGCGTGGCTTTGTCCGGCTCGTCCGTCTGCAATCCGCTCTCGATCGCGCCCGCCGTCGCCTCGGCCTCGGCCAGCCAGGTCTTGAATCGCGCGTCGTGGTCTTTCGTCAGCAGCCGGGCGGCCTCGCGGAACTGCTCGCGGGCCAGCGCGGCCTCGGCCTTCGGCGCGAGATCGGGATGTTCGGCGGGCGCCATCCAGCCCGCTTTCTGGCAAAGCTTGAGATCGTCGAAGGTCCGATCGATTTTGGCCATTGCCGCGGCCAGCGAACCGACCCGAGCGACTTCGTGCAACTCCGGCAGCTTGGCGTCGGCCGCGGGCGGCTTGTAGGCCGCCACGTCGCGCCACAGTCCGGGGCACTCTTTGCCCGTGCCGGCCTTGGTCAACACGTTCAAGGCTTGCCAGCCATCCGCCGCTCCCGCCGCGATGCAGGCGATCGCGGCCGCGGCCGGCCCGCGATGAGTTCCATGATGGCAATGCACGTAGATCGGCCCCTCGACCTCGCGGACCACGCGGGCCAACGCCGCCCCGGCCTCGGCGGGAACGCCATCGTAACCGATCGGGATATGAATGTAGCGCATGCCGCGCCCGCGCGCCGACTCCACGTCGGGCGTCGCCCCGTCGACGCTGACGATCGCCTTCACGCCCAGCTTTTGCAGGCTTTCGAAGGCCGCGTCGCCATCCGGTTCGCTGCCCGAGTAAATCTGCTCGGTGACGGCGATCAGGTTGTGCAGCGACGGATGCTCTTTGCTCGTCGGCCCTGCGGTGCGCGGGACCGTCTCGCCATCGACGTCGTCGCAACGAACAGGCGGGGCGCCAATCACAACCAAGGCGGCCAACAGCAGGCCCATAGCAATGCGGTGCGACATCGAAAGCGGATCTCGGGTTTTGTCGAACAAGCGAAGCGGCGCTTCGCCGCCCAACATGATAACTGCGATCTCGGCCATTCTCAAAATGTTGCGAGCAAGGCTTTGCTTGCTTCGCGCAGGGCACGCCTCTAGACTTCGGAGTCAGTGAGCAACCCCTATCAATCACCCGGCGACTTGGCGCGGGCGGCGGAGGCGCCGGCGCGGCTCTCCAAGTACGGCGTGTTGGCGTTTCTTTGCAGCCTGAGTTTTATCCTCTATCTCGACCGGGTTTGCATTGGCAAGGCGGTCGAGCCGATTCGCCGCGACTTGGGGCTGAGCCTGAGTGAAATGGGCTACGTGCTCGGCGCGTTCGTCGTGGCCTACGGCTTGTTCGAAGTGCCGACGGGCCATTGGGGCGACCGTTACGGCTCTCGCGGCGTGCTGACGCGGATCGTGATTTGGTGGTCGGCCTTCACGATCTTGACCGGCGCCGCGATGGGATTTTGGATGCTGCTCGGTACGCGGTTCCTGTTCGGCGCCGGGGAGGCAGGCGCGTATCCGAACGTGGCCCGCGTGCTGGCCCGCTGGTTTCCGGCCGAGCAGCGAGGCTCGGCGCAGGGACTCGTCATCACGTCGGCCCAATTCGGCGGCGCGGTCTCGCCGGCCTTCGCCGCTTACCTCATCGAGTTCAGCGGCTGGCGCTGGGCCTTCGCCATTTTCGGTTCCGTGGGCATTGTCTGGGCCGCCGCGTTCTATTATTGGTTTCGCGACGATCCGGGCGAAGCGGCGCGGCCTGGCGACGCGGGGCCGCCGCTCGCCATGCAACGAGAACCCGATGCGAACGCCGAGGCGCATCCACCCATCCCCTGGACGCTAGTCTTGACTAGTCCGAATATCTGGCTGCTGGGGCTGATCAATACGTGCGCTTCGTTCGTTTCCTACATGTTCATGCAGTGGTATCCGACCTATCTGGTCGAAGCACGCGGCGCCGGCTCGATCGGGTCGGGTTGGTACGCCTCGCTGGTGTTGGGTGGCGGAGCGGTCGGCGCCTTGTGCGGCGGCTTCATCGCCGATTGGCTGGTGCGCGCCAGCGGCAATCGGCGCTGGGCCTACTCGGGCTACGGCGCGGCGGCGCTGTCGTGTGCGGCGATCGCCATGCTGGCCAGCGTGCAGTGCAATTCGCTGCCGGTCAGCAGTCTGCTAGCGGCACTGGCCTGCATGTCGGCCCTTTCGCACCAGGCCTGCTGGTGGGGCGTCACGACCGAAATCAGCGGCAAGCACTTGGGCGCCTTGTTCGGATTGATGAATTCGCTGGGCGTGCCCGGCGCGTTGATCTCCACGGCGTTTCTCGGCCGATTTGTCGACGAGATGGGCAAGCACGGCTACCACGGCCGCGCCGGATGGGATCCGGCGTTTTACATCTATGCCGCGGTGTTACTGCTCGGCGGATGCAGTTACCTGCTCGTGAACTGCCGCCGATCGGCGGTGGAACGCAAGTAACGACCGGGCCGCGCCCTGGATTCTGCACAGCGTGGCCCAGGCCTACGCGGCCGGCCCGCGGCGGAACTCCGAGCGGTAGATCGGCTCGCCGTGCAAGCGCATGCGGCGCTCGAAGTGGGTGCGGTAGTCGAGATCGTGCTCAGGCTTGCGCTGGGGAACCTCGAACGGACCGGCCAGTTTGACCGTGGCGCGAAGCAACTCCAAGGTCGACTGAAAATACTCTTCCACGTCGGTCCAAAAGTGCAGCACGCCCTCGGGCTGCAAGACGCGCTCGACGTCTTTCAAAAAAGCTTCGTTCATCACGCGGCGTTTCTTGTGCCGCGCCTTCCACCACGGATCGGGGAAATAAACGTGGACGGCGGCCAGCGAGGCGTCGGGCAGCAACTCGCGAAAGATCCGCAGCCCGTCGCCGTGGACCATCGCCGCGTTGCCGCGGTTCTGCCGGGCCAACTTGGCCGCCGCGTGCTTGGCATACTTATGGGCCACCTCGATGCCCAGGAAGTCGTGCTCCGGGCGGGCCGCCGATTCCGAAGCGATGAACAACCCCTTGCCGCTGCCGACTTCCACCTCCAGCGGCGCCGCGCGTCCGAACAGCGACTCGGCGCCGAACGGCCGCGGCAGGCTGTCGAACGTGTGAAACCAGCGCGATAGATCGAGCGCGCGGTCGATTCTCCTTAGGGCGCGGCGGGGCATGGCTTGGACGGCAGCAGGTGCGAGGCAGACGACAAAAACTCAGTGTGCGCCGCCGCCCGCCGTGCGGTCAAGTCTTGGGCGAGGCCGCGCTTACTTGCCTTCCAGCTTTTTCAGTTGCTCGCCGTTCACGGTCTCGGCGTGAAGATCGCCGTAGATCACCCGATAGCGGCCGTCGTCCAACCTCCAACGCAGCAGGACGGCCCCGGCGTCCTTCGGGCCGACGGTCTTGCCATAATATGCGGCGTCGGCGTTTTCGCGCTGGATCGTGTTCACCCAGCCGAAGCCGGCAATGGCGCGAAGGTAGCGGACGTAGTTATCGCTTCGGATCTGCTCGTCGCTCAGTTTCCCCCGGAAGCCGAGCTTCTTTTCCATCTCGTGCATGGTGACGTCGCCGTAGACCATTTTCACTCGCGGGTAATGTCCGTCGCTGACTTCGGCGTAGAACTTGAGCGCGTCCACGATCGCGGCCGTTTGCTCTTCGACCGTGGGAGGCTTCGGCGTATTATCCGCATAGCCGGCGGGGGGCGTCGTGTCGAAGAGTTTCTCATCCAGATCGACGTTCCATTGGAAGTCGGAGAATTTGAGCTTGGCCTTTTCGCCGTAGGTGGGCAATTCGGCCTCGAGCACCAAGGGCAATTTCGTTTCGGAGTCGACCCAGATGACGACCAGTCCGGCCGGCACGCCCGGATCGACCTTCGTTACCGCGATCTCGAAACCCTCCGCCGCGCGGCCTTCGATCTGCTTTTCGCCCAATTCGCGATCGGCCTGGCCGTGGAACGAACCTAGCTTCGAAACCAGCAGCAACGGCGAAACGGCGCCCTGCTGCGCAGACGTTCGCGCGAACGTCTTTTGTTGAAGATTGGTCTGTAGGCCGGGCTGATGGTAGGGGAAGATCTCAATCGCCGCCGGTTTTCCTTCGGCGAAGTCTTCCATCCGTCGTGAGCCAGGGGCGGCCCAATAGACCTTGGTCTTTGTGCTGCGGCCCGCCGCGCCGGATTGCTCGGACATCGTGAACGTGTACGACTTCACTTCGCGGAGCGCCGCCGCCACCTGCTCCATGGCCGAGAGCGGCCGGCCGACCGTCAAAAACACCGCCGCCAACAAGCCCGCCGCCGCCAAACCAAGCCCGGAAAACGCGATGCGTCGCTGCATGGGAATTGCTCCTAACCAGGTTCTAAAATGATGAAGGGAAGTAGCATTGACAGTCGATCGCTGCGAGATCGCAGGCTCTTGGGCGAGCGCCGCCAACAATCGCCGACGACCGGCGGCGTGGCCGCGGTCGAATTGCACGTGGGCCGCGGCGACTTGCGCCACCAAGGGACGCAGGGCATCGACCTCCGCCCGACAGGCGCCACACGTTTCGAGGTGCCGCACGCCGTCAGCCTCGGCGAGTCCGAGGGCCGCGAGCATGGTCTGATCTGGGTCGAGACAGTTCATGGTCGAACTCCATTGTTTCGCAAGCTTGACTGTTCGGCGGACTTATCGCGCAGCCGCCTGGTCAGGCGTCGGCAGCCGCGCGCCAGCACGGCGTAGGCGCCCGATCGCGAGAGGTCCAATAATTCGGCCGTTTGTCCGATGTCGCGCTCTTCGAGAAAGAACGCGTGAACGGCCAAACGCTCCGATTCCGGCAACTGCGTCAGCTCGTCGAGCAATCGCTCGGCTTCTTCCTCGCGTTGGACGGCGAGCGAAACATCGGTGTTGGGGCTGGCCACAAGAGATTGTTCATCGACGAATTGGTGCCGGTCGCGGCGCAGCCGGCGACGGTTTTCGCTGCCGACCTGCCGGGCGATCGCCGCCAGCCACGACCCGAAACGCTCGGGTTGCCGTAATTGGCCCAGCTTGCGGTACGCCCGCAAAAAACAGTCCTGCGCCAGATCGTGAACCGACATTTCGTCGGCGGCCGCGGGCCGCACCACCGCTCGCACCAGCCGCGCGTAACGGTCGTAGAGGCCGGCGAAGGCCTCGCGATCGCCGGCCAAGGCGTGGGCGACAAGCTCGGCGTCGGCGGCTGGCGGGTTCGCGTGCGTCATGTCCAATAGATTAGTGGCCGGTCGCGGCGATCCGTCCACGACAAAATCTCGAAAAACCGCCTTTCCTTGGTGGGACCGACACTCCTGTCGGTGGGCCAGGCAAGTGTGCCTGGCCCACCGATCTCGCGCTCCTTGCGTCCGCCGGGCAAAGCTCCATAATTGCCGCTGTCGTTCGCTGGATTGCTTTGGATGCTCGCTCGTAAGGATGCTCGCCCTAATGTCGCTGTTGGTCGTGGGTTCGATCGCTTTGGATTGCGTGGAGACGCCTTCGGCCCGGCGCGACGACGTGCTGGGCGGCTCGGCCGTCTATTTCTCTTATGCGGCCAGCTATTTCACGCCCGTCAAACTGGTGGGCGTGGTCGGCGAAGACTGGCCGGCGGAACACACCCGGCTGCTCGAAGGTCGCAAGATCGACGCTTCGGGCCTGCAAGTCGTCCCCGGCGCCAAAACGTTTCGCTGGCGCGGCAAATACCTGCCGAACATGAACGACCGCGAGACGCTCGAAGTCCACTTGAACGTGTTCGGCGATTTCAATCCGCAATTGTCGGAAGACTGCCGCGGCAGCAAGTTTTTGTTTTTGGCCAATGGCTCGCCGAAATTGCAGATGCAGGTGCTCGACCAGGTCGCCAGCCCCACCCTGGCCGTAGCCGACACGATGGACCTGTGGATTCACACCCAGCGCGACGAACTGCTGCAATTGCTCAAGCGAATCGACGGCCTAGTGCTGAACGACAGCGAGGCCAAGTTGCTGACCGGCGACGAAAACCTGGTCCGGGCCGGCCATAAGGTGCGCGAGATGGGGCCGCGGTTCGTGGTCATCAAGAAAGGCGAGCACGGCGCCATGTTTTTCAGCGCCCGCGAGACGCATGTCATGCCCGCCTATCCGACGCCCGACGTCGTCGATCCGACCGGGGCGGGCGACAGTTTCGCCGGCGGCATGATGGGCTATCTGGCCTCGCAAGGCAATTTCGAGCCGAAGACGCTCAAAGAAGCGCTGGCCTATGGCGTGGTCGTGGCCAGCTTCAACGTCGAAGATTTCAGCCTCGATCGAATGCGGCAGATCGACCGGCCCGAGCTCGACGCACGGCTGAAAGAATATCGCGGCATGCTCAGTTTTTGATTGCCACCGCACGAATCGCCCCCATGAATCGTAATGTTCGCACGTTCGTGGCGGTCGAAATCTCCTCGGAGATGCGCCAGCGGGCCGGCCAGTTGATCGAGCGGCTCAGTACGGCGGGGGCCAAGGTCCGCTGGGTCGAACCGCACAATCTGCACTTCACGCTCAAGTTCCTGGGCGACGTCGATCTGCTGGACATTCCGCAGCTTTGCGAAGCCGTGACCGGCGCCGTGGCCGATTTGCCCCCCTTCGAGATCGAGGCCTTCGGCGCCGGCGCCTTCCCCGATTTGCACAACCCGCGGACGGTTTGGCTGGGCGTCGGCCGCGGGACGGAAGAAATGGTCGAGCTGCACGACGCCGTCGAGCGGGCGCTGACCACGCTCGGTTTCCGCCGCGAGCAGCGCCGTTACCGGCCGCACGTGACGCTGGGCCGGGTGCGCGGCGCCGGACCGGGCAACTTGGAGTTGGCCGAGCGATTGGCGAAGCTGGCCGATTTTCCCGGCGGCATCGCGAGCATCGAGGAAGTGGTGGTGTTTTCCAGCGAACTGGGCCGCGATGGGCCAAGCTATACCGAGTTGGCGACAGCGGCTTTGGGAGGGCGATAGGAGTGTTCAGTTTTCAGTTTGGCGGCAGCCACTGAAAACGGGACACCGAAAATGGAAGCGGCGTCTCATCGCTTCTCGCTAGCCTTTCGCGATTGACCGAGGGCGGCGCGGCAAGATGTCGCGGCTACTGTTTTCGGGTCGGCGTTTGCTAAGATGTGCGAGATTTCGGCGAGAGGTCGCTATGTCGGCGGCCGTTGCGGCCGAGCGATTCGAGCCTTTTTTACCAGGAGGGACAAACGGCGGAAAAAATTTCGACCAATGAATCTTGAAATGATTAGTGAACACCGATATAGTATTCATCAGTTCACTTGTCTGGGTCGCCAAGCCCGTCTTTAGGGC
>DATNEC010000267.1:0-8820 GCA_035606815.1 Pirellulales bacterium | reverse complement strand
CCAGCTCACGAGTTATAAGGACGACAGTGCCATTCGTTCCAGGAACCGCAATTAGCCTGAGAACATCTCCGGCGCGACCTTCACGACTGGGGAGACGCATTTAGTGCGTGGAGCGGAGCCGACTCGAACGAGTATTGCGATCGCCATAGAATCGGATAGCTAAATCATGCCGAGCATGCCTATCGCCGGTTTATTGTTTACGTCGGCCGCGTTTTATGGCCACTTTCACCCGCCCAAGAGTTTCGCCGAATGGTTGTCGCCTTTTGCTATTGGGATCTGCATGGGTCTCGGATGTGTGCTCATTGCTGGTCGAAGTCGGTATCGCGACTACACACCGGGAGCCAAAGGCTTGGGCTTAGTGGGAGGTATCGGTGGCGTAGTGACCATATGGATAGGAACCTATGCCTTTTACGGTGGGCTTCTCTTACTGTTTAATACGATTGGCTAAAAGCGCCAAGCGGCCGGTCCAATAGTGCAAATATTGAGACTCTGACCGCACGGCCTCGCACGTCGAGGCGTCTGAGATTCTTGGGGCCTCAGGAGTTATTCAGGGACGTTGGGGCTGGCGCGGTTCGTCGGCGCCGCCTTCGGGCCAAGGCTTCGTCTTAGGCGTGCGGCGCGGCCGCAACGGTTATTCCATCCGCGGCCCGATTCCAGCGAGCTTGGCGAGACACACCAAGCCAGTTTGCGGATATGATGGGAAAGGCCTGCGCGCCGGCCTGTCATGAGGGACGACCCGAAGACGCCACTTGGGCGCCGAACAAACGCGCGGATGAAGGCCCGTGCGAAGATGGCCACACTTTTGCGGTCATCTTGGGAAAGTTGGCCGTCTTGGCCGGAAAGGAATAGCAGGGAGTCGGCTTCACGCGCACCGACGCGGGACATCGCAAGCCGGCTTGCCGCCGCGGAGCGTCGGCGCCACCAACAATGCGAAGATGGCCGCATTCGCGCGGTCATCTTGGGAAAGTTGGTCATCTTGGCCGAGAAGGCATCGTAGGGAGTCGGCATCACGCGCACCGATGCGCGATGTCGCAAGCCGGCTCGCCGCCGCGGAGCGTCGGCGCCACCAGCAACGCGAACATGGCCGCATTCGCGCGGTCATCTTGGGAAAGTTGGCCATCTTGGCCGAGAAGGAATCGTAGAGAGTCGCCATCACGCGCACCGACGCGAGATGTCGCAAGCCGGCTTGCCGCCGCGGAGCATCGGCGCCACCAGCAACGCGAAGATGGCCACACTCTCGCGGTCATCTTGGGAAAGTTGGCCATCTTCGCACGAAATAGCAAATCGGATTCGATTTACCGCTCGGCCACCACCACCTGCTGCATTGTCGGTTCGAGATTGAAACAATCACAGCGGACGAAGCCGGCCGATTTGAAACCGGCTTCGTATTCGCGGAACGTGTAGGCGTCGCCCGCGGGGGTCGTGGCGAGCATTACTAGCGCGAACGAGGCCGAAGTGGGCGGAGCGACGCGGCTTTCGTCCGGCACGAATTCGAGCGCCACCGCGCGGCCGCCGGGCTTGAGCGCCGCGTGGATTTTCCGCATCAACGATTCGTTCGTGGCGGCGTCGAAATGATGCAGGATGTTCGTCAACAAGACGATGTCGTAGCCGCCAACGAAATCGACCTCGAACGCGCTGCCGGGCAGCTTTCGGTAGCGGTCGGCCACGCCGGCCCGCTGGGCGTTTTCCTGGGCGACGGTCAAGACGTTGGCCCAATCGACGGCCGAGACGGTGGCCTGCGGATTGTGCCGGGCGAAGGCGATGCCGAACAACCCATGCCCGGCGGCGATATCCAGCACTTTCAAGGCCGCCGTCGAGCCTTGCAGAATTCGCTGGGCGAGCAAATCGGCGGGCATGGCCATCAGCCCTGCCATGCCGCGGGCGAACTTGACCCAGGCGTCGTGCTCGGGCGCGAGCACGCTTTGATCGTTCTGCGGGGCGCCGCCGTTCCGGACGGCCGAAGTCAACTCGGCGAAACGGGCTTGATGCTCCGGCGAACAGAGAAACTCGACGGCGGCGCCCAGGTAGGCCGGCGAACGCTCGTCCAAAAACATGGCCGCATCGGCCGAAAGTCGATATCGCCCGTCCGCCTTCTCCAGAAGGCCGAGCACGACGAGATAATCGGCCAGAATGCGAACGCCGCGCTCGGCCGCGCCGCAAGCCTTGGCCAGCGCGACGGGCGTATCGTGCCCGGCGCCGATGGCCGTGAACAGCTTCAGCTCGATCGCGGCCTTCAACGCCGCCGTGCGCTGGAAGGCGTTGAACGTTTCAAAGATCAATTGCGGCGAAGGAGGATGTTGAGCTTGATTGGACATGGCAGGCAGTTCCGCTTTTTCAAAGGCGCGAAGGAATCAATGAGTCGCCCGAGCGTGCGACGCGCCCGTTTTAATCGAATGCCCGCCGAGTTGTCCAGCCGGCAAATTCAACCGAGCACTTCGGCCAGCGGCACGAAGCGGCTTTTTTCCTGCTGCGAGCGGGCCGCGGCGTGGACAATGGCCGTGACCTCCAGAATCTCGCGGTGCGGAATCGGCTCTTCGCCGGTCAGCAGCATCTGGCGAAAGGTGCGGGCCATGTTGAACATTTCATAATGGTGGCCCAGCTTGAAATTGCCCTCGATCGAGGGCGTGTATTCGAAACGCTTTCGCGCGAAATGGACCGCCGTCGAACAATATTCCCCGGCAACATCGGGCCGGCCAAACCATATTTCGGCCGGCATGCGGTCGGGGTAAGTGACGAGCGCATGGGCCGTGTGTCCGCGGGCATACAGGTTGACCGCCTCGGCGCTCGGCCCCAACAGCGTCACCACCGTCCAGGCCGGGTGCTGACCGTACACCAGCCAGCCTTCGGCCGAATAGCCTCCGCCGACGCTGGCGATCACGTATTCGAGCGGACCATGTTCGCCCGCATCGCGCAGCCGCAGGGCCTGCTCCATGCCCATCTCATGCCGGAACAGGCTCGACGACATCAACGGCGCATGGTGCTCGCGAGCGAACTCCAAAATCTTCCGCGTGCCGGCAACCGAGCCGCCGATCGGCTTGTCGCAGAACGTCGGCAAGCCGCGGGCCAGGCCCGGCGCCACCAGATCGAAATGATCTTCGCCCTTGCCCGAGGCGTCGCCCAGAAACACCGCATCGACTTCCTCGGCCATTCGCTCGAGCGACGTCGCGACCTGCACGCCGGGAAATGCTTCAACGAACATCGCGGCGATTTTTGGATCGGCCTCGTAATAGTGCGTAATCCGCGTGTCTGGAAAGGGCAGTTGGCCGAAATTCTCGCGCGGGTTGCGCGAGTATTGGCCGAACATTTCGATATTCGCCGGATCGAGGTACTTGCGGATCGCGTCCATATCGACGGACGGATGCAGGTATTGCGCAAAGTGCCAAGTATGCCCGTTGAGCGGCTGCGGCTTGCCGTTGATCCGCGCCGAGATGACGCCGATGCGAAACATTCGGGGCGATGCGGCCGGTTTCGCCGGCTCTTCCGCAGCCAGCGAGTTGGCCGTTCCCAAGGCGGCCAGGCCGGCGGCGCCCGCCGTCAACCATTCGCGGCGCGTGGCCGTCGGCGGCAATTCCGGCATGTTCGTCGCGTCTCTTGCTCGGTCTTTATCGGAAAGCATGGCACCATTGTCGCAGTCCGAAACGAATGCGGCAATCTTTATCCGTCTTGCGCGAAATGGCGAATCGGAGAATTCGGAGCGGAGAACGCCTGATTTCTCTTGCGCAGCGGGCGATTTAGCGGTATGCTAATCCTCGATTCGACCCTTTCTTCCGCCCCATTTCTCCGCTTGACGTCGTGGCGATGTCTAAGACGAAGCCTCCCGATCTGGCGCAAGAAGACCCCGGCGCCTTGCCCAACTGGGTCGCCTCGGGCCTGCTGGGAATCGTGCTGGGCGCGGGAGGGATGTATCTGTGGACGCACGACCTCGGCCCCCGGCCAATGAGAAACGCCGCGCCGGCGCCGGACGCGCCGCCCATGGGGGCTGCAATGACAGGCTTCGCGGCCCCGGCGATGCCCCCATTGATGGGCAACCCCAAGCGCCGCTTGACGTCGTTCGTCGGCAAACTCGAACTCCTCTCTCGTCCCAAGCTCGATCTGCACGTCGAACTCGACCAGGATCAGTCGGCGAAGATCGCCGCCGAATTGCTTAAGCTCGACGCGGCGGAAACGCTGACGGTTGACGAAGCTCAAGACCAACTCGCCGTGCTCGATGCCCTGCTGACGCCAGAGCAGCGATCGATTCTCGATGCTATCAGCATGCCGCGGCCCGGCGGCAACATCGCCATGGCGCCAATTCCAGAAGTCTCGCCGGACGAAAACCCTTTTGTTGAGCAGATCCATCAAGACCGCCTCCGCGATCTGATCGACCGCTTGATGCCTGCCGCCGAGTAACCCTGCCGCCGCGGAAGCCAGTTCCGGAGATTCTCAGCCGGCTCACTTCGCCGCAGAAATGTTCGAGTCGATCGCCTGCAGCACCTCGTCCGGCGAAAGCCGCGCAATCACGCCGGGCGAACGATACAGCCAGCGCACGACGCCGTCGCGATCGACGAGGATCGTCGTCGGCGCGTCGACGTCGCGGCCATCGGGCGCCGCGTGTGCGTCGATGAGGCCGGCCGCTTCCGACAATCCGCGACCGCCGTCCGCCAGTACCAATAGGTGCGGAAAATCGGTCTGCGTAAGCCTGGCGTCGTCGAGTTCCTCCATGGAAACCACGATCACGCGCGTCTTGCGCTGGGCGAAGTCCGCATGGCGCCGTTCGAGCTGACCCAGCTCGATCATGCAAAACGGTCACCAGCGCCCGCGAAAGAAGACCAAGACGCTGTTCTGGTTGCCTGCCAAATCACTTTCGCCGAACGGCGTTCCATCGGAGCGAACCGTCGCGAAGCCAGGAAACGAGCGGCCCACGGCGACCGGCCCCGCATAGGCCGGCAGGCGAGTCCCCAGCACAAAGCTCCATTCGGCGCCTGCCAGCAGCATCACAAATGCCAGAGCTAGCAGACGCCAAATAGTGCGCGCCCGCCACAACGCCCAGAGGATGCAGGCCGCCCCAAGCGTCGCCGCGCAGGGCATGTACCAAGGCGTCGAGAGTCGGTGCGCCGAGACCTGCGCGACATAACCAATCACGCCGAGCGCCGCGAGACCAACTCCTGAGAACAGCGCGAGGCGTCCTGAAGGTCGATGCGGCATGGAGGATACTGGGATCGTCATTCCGCACACTATATCGCTCGCGGTCGCAGAAAGCACGCCCGTTTTGGCGAGCGAAGTCCGAGCGAGTCGCGCATTCCGACTTGACCCAATAGCCGTGCGCGCTAAAATCCATTCGCATTCTCAAAAAGGCGCACGATTCCATCGGCTGCGAAAGCCATCCTTCTCGCCTCGCCGGCGCCTTAAGGCTCGATGCGAGCCAATTTCCACAGTTTTCGGCACGAGATTTCCTGTTACTAGGGAGACTGTCGCGTCGTTGGGCGCACTTCCTTGGATAGGCGGAACGCACCTCGCGGCAATGAGTTCGTGGCCGACCGCGGCAGCCGTGCGCTGCCTGCGAGATGTGCATCTCTCGCTCGGGCGGTGAATGATTTTATCGCTGATTTTTAGAAAGGAATGTAGTCATGGCCATGACCGGTGGCGACATCTTGATCGAGACGATCATCGACTGGGGCGTCGAGGTGATCTTCGGTTTGCCGGGCGACGGCATCAATGGAATCATCGAAGCCCTGCGCACGCGGCAAGACAAAATCCGCTTGATCCAGGTGCGGCACGAAGAAGCCGCCGCCTTCATGGCCTGCGCCTATGCCAAGTACACCGGCCGGCTCGGGGTCTGCCTGGCCACTTCCGGCCCCGGCGGCATTCACTTGCTAAATGGTTTGTACGACGCCAAGCTCGACGCCCAGCCGGTGCTGGCCATCACGGGCCTTCAATTTCACGATTTGATCGACACGCATACCCAACAGGACGTCGCCCTCGACCGGCTGTTCATGGACGTGGCGCTCTACAACACGCGGATCATGGGCCCGGCGCACGTGGCCAACGTCGCCAATTTGGCCTGCCGCAAAGCGCTGGCCTATCGGGGCGTCGCCCACCTGACGTTCCCCGTCGATTTCCAATCGATGACGCACGAAGAGCGAGACGCGCGCAATGTTCCGCACCACACCTCCGATGTCATGGCGCGCAAAGCGGGCCTGCCCAAGGAAGAAGATTTGCAGCGCGCCGCCGAAATCTTGAATCGCGGCAAGCGAATCGCCATTCTGGCGGGTCGCGGGGCCCTGGGCGCGACGGACGAGCTCCTGCAAATCGCCGAGTTGTTGGCCGCGCCGATCATCAAGCCGCTGCTGGGCAAAGCCTGCGTTCCCGACGACAGCCCCTATACCACCGGCGGCATCGGACTGTTGGGCACGCGACCCTCGCAGGAGGCGCTGGAAACGTGCGACACGTTATTGATGGTCGGCACGTCGTTCCCCTACATCGAATTCATGCCCAAGCCGGGCCAAGCCAAGGGCGTGCAGATCGACTCCGATCCAACGCGGATCGGTTTGCGCTTTCCGGTTGAGGCCGGACTCGTCGGCGACAGCCGCCGCTCGCTGCAAGCCTTGTTGCCGCTGTTGGTCCGCAATGAAGACCGCAGTTTTCTCACGACTGCCCAAAGCTCCATGCTCGATTGGGAAAAACTGATGCAGGAGCGCGCCACCCGCGGCGACATGCCGATGAAGCCACAGGTCGTCGCCCACGAACTGGGCAAGCGATTGCCCGACAATGCCATTGTCTCGTGCGATTCGGGCACGATCGCCACTTGGTGGGCGCGGCACATTCCGGCCAAGCGCGGCCAGATGCACTCGATCTCCGGGACTTTGGCCACCATGGCCTGCGCGCTGCCCTACACGATCGCCGCCCAGATCGCCTATCCCGATCGGCCCTGCATCGCATACTGCGGCGACGGCGGCTTTTCGATGTTGATGGCGGAGCTGATCACCGCGGTGAAATACAAGCTGCCGATCAAGGTCATCATCAACAAGAACAACGCACTGGGGCAGATTAAATGGGAGCAGATGGTGTTTTTGGGCAATCCCGAATTCGCCTGCGATCTGCAACCGATCGATTTCGCGGCCTACGCTCGGGCCTGCGGAGCGACCGGACTGACGATCGAGAACCCGGCCGATTGCGGCCGGATTCTGGACGAGGCGTTGGCGACGCCCGGCCCGGTCGTCGTCGAGGCGGTGGTCGATCCGTTCGAGCCGCCGATGCCTCCCAAGGCCACCGTCAAGCAAGCGGCCAAGTTCGCCGAGTCGATGGCCCGCGGCGAGACCGACCGTGGCAAGATCATGGCGACCATTTTCAAAGACAAAGTCAAAGAATTGATTTGAAACGAGGGCAGACGGATGAGCCACGCGACGACTCTACCAGCTCAAACGACCATCGACCGGATCGAAGTTTCGGCCTATTGCATCCCGACCGACGCGGCGGAATCGGACGGAACCTATGAATGGAATTCGACCACCTTGGTGGTCGTCGAAGCCCACGGCGGGGACGAGTGCGGCCTGGGCTATACCTATGCCGACGCCGCGACCGCCCAGTTGGTTCAAGAGAAATTGGCCGACGTCGTCGCCGGCCTCGACGCCTTCGACGTGCCGCTGGCACGGCAGCGCATGGTGCAGGCGATCCGCAATCTCGGCCGGCCGGGCATCGCCTCGATGGCCATTGCCGCCATAGACGGCGCACTGTGGGATCTGAAGGCCAAGCTGTTGGGCCTGCCGCTCGTTTCGCTACTCGGCGCCGCGCGCGATTGCGCGCCCGTCTACGGCAGCGGCGGCTTCACGTCGTACTCGCTCGAAAAGCTGCAAGAGCAGCTCGGCGGCTGGGCGGCGCAAGGCATCCGGCACGTGAAAATGAAGATCGGCCGCGATGCCTCGGCCGACCGCCAGCGCGTGGCCGTGGCCCGCGAGGCCATCGGCCCTGACGTGGAATTGTTCGTCGACGCCAATGGCGCCTACAGCCGCAAGCTGGCCCTGGCCCAGGCCGAAAGTTTCGCCGAGCAGGGCGTCTGCTGGTTCGAGGAGCCGGTCTCCTCCGACGACCTGGCCGGGCTGCGGTTGCTGCGCGACCGGGCGCCGCCGGGCATGGAGATTGCGGCCGGAGAATATGGCTACGACCTGGTCTACTTCCGCCGGATGCTCGAAGCGGGCGCCGTCGACGTGCTGCAAATCGACGCCACGCGCGCGGCCGGCATCACCGGCTTCCTGCAAGCGGCGGTCGTGGCCGCGGCCTTCGAGTTGGAGGTCTCGGCGCACTGCGCTCCGTCGCTGCACGCGCATCCTTGCTGCGCGATCGCGAACGTTCGGCCGCTGGAATATTTTCACGACCACGTGCGCATCGAACGGATGTTGTTCGACGGCGCGCCGGCGCCCGCGGCCGGCGCGCTGCGGCCCGACCGGTCGCGGCCGGGAATGGGCCTGGAATTCAAACGCGCGGACGCCGAACGATACGCGATCTAGCAAGGCGAATTTGCAGACATTGGGGCGCGGCCGCCCTCGGCCGTGAAGGGATTGAACGTGGACCCGACCGAGGGCGGCCGGGCCACATTGGCGCAGCGTCGCTCGAAGAACCAATCGTGCAACGCCAGGATCCGCTGCTCGCGTTAAATAGGAGGAGGACCAGATGAGTGCAACCGTCACGGAAGGCAAGTCTCACGCCCACGATCCGCACACGCTGGAGCGCGCCTCCCGGCAAGTCGACGCCGAAGCGCTGGCGGCCGAGCTGCGCGCCAAGCTGCGCGGCGAAGTGCGGTTCGACAATGGCAGCCGCGCGCTGTATGCCACCGACGGCTCGAAC
>DATNEC010000264.1:0-5323 GCA_035606815.1 Pirellulales bacterium | reverse complement strand
GATGCACGACGCCCGCGTCGTGGGCATATTGCAGGGCTTCGCAGATTTGCGGCACGATGGCCAGGGCCTGCCGCGGCGCCAGCCGGCCGGCGCGCGTGGCTTGGCGCAGGTTCACGCCGTCGACGTATTCCATGATGAAGTACGGCGTGTCGCCCATCTGGCCG
The DNA here is from genome assembly GCA_035606815.1 of Pirellulales bacterium. Lineage (GTDB taxonomy): Bacteria > Planctomycetota > Planctomycetia > Pirellulales > JAICIG01 > JAICIG01. The sequence goes on along the minus strand of DATNEC010000264.1, from coordinate 5,159 downwards.
AAATCGAAGATCAGCACGATGTGCGGATGGAACAGCCTGGCCATCGCCCGGGCCTCGCGCGTGAACCGCTCGGAGAAGGCGGGATCGCGCGACGGGTTCGGCGGCAGAATCTTCAGCGCCACGACCCGATCGAGTTGCCGCTGGCGAGCCTTGTAGACCGCTCCCATCCCGCCGCAGCCCAGCAGCTCCAAGATTTCCAACTGCGGAAATTGCTGCGCCAGTTCGGCGATTGTCGGCGGCTCGAAGCGCCCGGCCGGCCGCGGCTCGGTCGACGCATGTTCCGGGCCGATGCCGGAATGGCTGGCCAAGCCAGTCTGCAACAAGCACTTGGGGCAAATGCCTTCCGGGGCGTCGGCCGGAAGCTCGGCCCCGCATTGCGGACAAACGCGCGTTTCTGCCATCGAAGGGACTTCCAGAGAGGGTTTCCACATGTCAGCGATTCTCTAGAAGGTTCAAACCGGAGCGCCGCGAAAGGTTACAGGTTTTCTTACGAGAGCGCCCTGAAGAGCGAACGCAGTTCCTCTTCGACTTCCTCGGGGCCGGCGACGGTGTGGGCGACCTCGCGGCGCAGCAACTGGCGGTAGCGGCTGCGGAGGCGGTGTACCGCGACTTTGACGGCGCCTTCGCTCAGGCCCAACTCCGCCGCGGCGTCGGCATAGGAAGTCGCTTCGGGGCCGGCAGTTAGATACGGTTTGAGCCGGCTGAACAGCGCCGCCTTGCCGGCCTTCTCGTATTCGCTTTTGAGACGCGCCAAGGTTTGCTCCAGCAACATGCAGGCCCATTGCCGCTCGAACAGCTTCTCGGGCGTGAGCCGGTCGATCGGCTCCTGGCGGAATCGCTCTTCGGCGGCGGCGAAATCGAGCGACAGCACCCCGCCGCGCGGCCGGCGCTTCGAAGCCCGCTCGCCGCGGCGGAAGTTGGAGATGAAATTCTTGAGCGACGCCAGCAGGAACGCGCGAAATCGCCCTTTGTCGCGATCGATTTGATCCAGCGAGCGCTTTTCCAACAGCCGGGCGAAGAATTCTTGCGTCAGGTCTTGGGCTTCCGCGGCCTGAAAGCCGCGGCGGCGCACATAGGCGTAGAGCGGCCCCCAATAGACGGCGCAGAGCGCGGCCAGCGCCTGCCGCGAGCCGGGCGTCGAGCGCCGCCGCGCCGCCAACACCAGGCTCCAGCGCGTCGTGGCGAAATCGCGCCGCCCGCCATGGAACGGACTCGGAGACAATTCCTGCGATGCCATACGGCCATCTTAATCGGCCGGCATGGCATGGTGCAAAAAACGCTTCAACACGTTGGCCGTAATCCGTGAAATGCCGTCATCAACCGGCAAGCTGCTGATGTACGAGATGGAGCCGGTCGAAAACACCATGCCGCCGCTCAGAGTGTCGAATGCGACCATCTCGGCGCCGCCCTCGTCGGGGTTCAGCCCCTTGGCCAGCAATTTCACATTGGCGGGCGAACTGGCCGAAATCTTGTCGGTCTCGTGCCCCGAAGCGCCGCCGGGGCAGCGCTCGTGCAGGCTGCTGGCGCCGAACGTGTCGCCGGCTTTCAAACCGGTTCCGGCGAAGGCCCAATGATCGGCGTCATGCACGCGATAGGGCGCCGAAGTCATGATGCCCGCCGGCGTGAACACCACGCCGAGCAAATTGGCCTCCGATTCGTTCCGCCGGGCGAAGCGGCTCTCGGCGCCGATCCCCTCGGGCCACAGGCTGCTCATCTGCCCGTTATGGACGATCATCGTATCGTCGTCGCGCAGCTCCACCTCGCAGTTCAAGCCGTTGCCGCCCAGATACATCAAGCGGCCCCCCTCCTCGAAGACCCATCGCTTGACGCGGTCGTACATCGCCCTCGTCCAATACTCGGGATGCGGGCCGAGAACAAGCACCTTGTAAGCCGACAGATCGAGCAAGCCGCGGTGGAGTTGCGTTTCGCTGTACAGGTCGTAGGCGAAGTTCTCGCGCTCCAGCCAGCCGAGCAATCGCCATTCGGTCGGCGCCACATGGCACGCCGAGCGGCCGACGATCGGATCGGTGATCTGCTCGCTCAGCTCGACGTGGTTGATCGGCTCCGGCCGGTCGAACGAAAGCGGCGAGTAGACCGGGGCGCCCCAACTTTGGTGGTCGGGGTCGAGATAACGCGGCAGCTCGCTGCGAGCGTGGACGGTCGGCATCGCCGGCAGCGCGTCGGGATGAATGTAGTTGCTCCGCCCGCCGAAGGCATTGTAAGAGTTCCAATTGATGTCCGAAGCCAGCACCGCGATCGGCGCTTGCGGCCGCGCGGGCGCCACGACCCACGGAAAGGCGAACGTGCGGCCCGAAGGGGTCGAAGCGTGGAAGTAGTATAGCCCGCTGCGCTCCGGCGCGATCACGCGCTGCGAGTGGCTGGCGCTGGTGTAGCCGAGGTCGTTGAAGCGGGCGCCCGTGAGCGTGTAATCGCCGTCGGGCGTGATCTGCACGACGGCGCGGGGCGCGTGCTCATCGTACCAACCCAGCGGCCGGACCAGTTCTTTCCGCCAGCCGTAACGCCATAGATCGAGCTTGTACGGCTCGACGGAGTGGACGCGGAACTCCGACGCTTCGCCGCCGCGGACGCACTTCGGCCAGGCGTAGCCCACCAACCCGTCGGAGAGCAGGCGAAATTGATAGGGCTCGCAGGTGGCCCGGCCGCCCTAGGCCGGGGGCAACCTGAGCCGCACGCGCTTCGAGCCAAAGCCAGCCTTGGCGAGCGTGACCAGGTAATCGCCGGGCGGCAGTTCGCCAAACACGGCGCCGCTGGCCCGCGAGCGCAGCTCCCAAGACTTGCCTTCCGCGGCGAATTCCAATTGCACGTCGGGCAGCGCGGCATAGCGTTCGTCGCTGACGTAACCAATGAGCATGGGGAGCTTTCCTAGTTGGTTCGTGATTGAGCTGTGTAGGGAACGCCCTCCGCGGCGTTCCGTGCCGGTGGGTCCGATATTCCTGTCGGGCAAACACCGAGGCAAGAGTCGCCCGCCGGAACGCCGCGGTGGGCGTTCCCTACAAGAATTTCGCCAGCTTTCGCTCGTCGCAACGCTTCAGGGATCGTCGCATCCTTGGCGCCGCCTCGGTTCAACGGGGCCGCAACTCCAGCACTGCGACTGCATCGACCGGCGTCTGCAATGCCAAGTAGTGATAGCCGCCGCCGGCCCAGACGGGCAATTGATCGTCGTAGTGCGGGCTGCCCGGATGGCCCGACGCCGAGCCGACCTCGATCTCCCACAGCCCGAGCGACGGATCGGCCATGTCCGACACCATCCGATAGCCATCGCCCAGCCAGGCGCCATAGGTTGCGTCAGGCGAGGTGCTGGCCACCGTGTTGCCGTCGCCGCCAACGGCCAAGCCGCTGCGATCGAGCAAGGCCCCCAACTCGCCGCGGCCCGAGAAGAAATGCTTTTGCAGCAGCGTGTGCAGACGTCCCCACCTCCACTGCGACATGTCGGGGCCAAGCTTCTGGCCCAGATGATCGAGCGCGGCGCCGAAGGCGGCTTGCACCGCCTCGCGCCGGTCGCGGCGATGAAACCAGCCGACTCGATCCTCCGCGATGAGCGCGGTCGCCAGTCCGGCGGCGTTCGCCTCGACGGCGTCGACCAACTCGCCGGGGAACCGCTCGGCGACGACCGCCCGGCGCCAGTGGTCGTAGAATACGTTGAAGATCGTCGCCGCGACGGAATCGCGCTCGACGTGCAGGTTCCAGGCGGCCAACAACTCGGCCGCCTGCCGCACGCGCGGATCGCCGGCGCCGTCGAGCAAAGCCAGCAACTGCGGCACGACGGCCGCGGCCCTCTCGGAGCGGACGTCTTGCTGCAATTCCTGACAGGCTTCCGCCGTCACTTGCGACAGCGCTTCAAGCCGCTGACGGATGCGCCGCGCGCGGTAGCCGCCCGACCACGTGCCCGAAAGCGGGTAGGGATAGTCATCGGGGGCGAGGCGATTGTTGGCGGTCACGATCAAGCCGCTCGCCGGGTCTTTTTGGTGCGGCATGCCTTCGAAGGGAATCAGCCCGGCCCATTGGTGCTCGGGATCCCAGCCTGGCCGGTAGCCGCGCGTGGCGATCGGCCGCAAGGGAATCCGCCCGACGCTCTGGTGGGCGATGTGGCCGTCGACGTCGGCGAACACCACGTTGAAGGTCGGCACGAGCCACGGCCGCGAGGCTTCGCGAAACTCGCCGCAGCCGACGGCGCGATTCATGCCGATCAAGGCCGGCAGCCAGCCGCACGGCTGCGCCCCCAGCCAGCGCGCCGAGACCGGGCCTGTGCTGCGCGCGGCGGGCGGCAGGATCTCGTCGACAATCGGCCCGTTACGCGACGAGCGAACGACCTTGGTCACGTGCTCTCCGCCGCGGACGAGAATCCGCTCTTCGCGCCGCTTGGCCGGTTCCCAGCGACCGTCGAACAAGAAACAATCAGGATGGGCCGGGTCGGTTTTTTCCTGGTACAGATCGCGCTGCGAACAGATGTTGTTGGTGATGCCCCAGGCGACGCGGCGGTTGCGGCCGAGCAGAATGGCCGACATCCCGACCACCGCCGCGCCGACCACGTCGAACGAGCCGCCTTGCAAGTGGATCTCGTGCCACATCGAGACGGCGCCGAACGGCACGTGCGGATCGCTGGCCACGATCGGCTTGCCCGACGCGGTGCGCGAGCCGGAAACGACCCAATTGTTGCTGCCTTGCCCGCCGTCCTGATCGCTGACCGTTCGGCCGACCAGTTCCGAGGTCGCGGCTGAAGCCTCTGCCGCCGCATACGACCCCGGCTGCAGGATGCTCTCGTCGTCGACTTCGCCTTCGAGAAACGCGCGATAGAGCGGCCCTTCGCCCAGCGTCCGCTTGGCCAGTTCCGGCACGACGATCACCGGAAAGCGGCCGGTCAGATACCAGCGAAACTCGCCCATGATCGCCAGGCTGTCGGTCGGCCGCCACGCCTCGGGCCGGTAATCGAGCAGCGCGAACTCGATCGGCAAATTCTCGCGGCTATCTTCCAGCAAGGCGTTGATGCCGGCCGCGTAGGCCGCCAGCAGCGATTGCGTTTCGGCCGGCAATGTCGGCCACTCGGCCTCGGCGATGTCCGACAGGCCGATCGTGCGCGAGAGCACGTCGGCGTCGATCGCCGTGGCCCCGAGGATCTCGGCCAGCCGGCCGCGGGCTTT
>DATNEC010000023.1:0-22290 GCA_035606815.1 Pirellulales bacterium | reverse complement strand
GCGAGGTCGCCCGGTTCTTCGACGGGCTGGCGGAAGGGGCCGGGGAGGACGGTCAGGGGGCCATCCCGCTCGACCCCGTCTCGCGGACGATCGCCGAGGAGCTGCTCAAGGAGATCCGCGCGCGGCTGCGGTTCCTGATCGACGTCGGGTTGCATTACCTGACGCTCGACCGCGCGGCGCCGACGCTCTCCGGCGGCGAGGCGCAGCGCATCCGCCTGGCCAGCCAGGTCGGCGCCGGGCTGGTGGGCGTGCTGTATATCCTGGACGAGCCCTCGATCGGCCTGCACCCGCGCGACAACGATCGCTTGCTGTTGACCCTCCGCCGGCTCGCCCGGCTGGGGAACACGGTGGTCGTCGTCGAGCACGATGAAGACACGATGCGCGCGGCCGATCATTTGATCGACTTCGGCCCTGGGCCGGGCGTGCGCGGCGGCGAGGTCGTCGCCGAAGGCTCTGTCGAGGCCGTCTCCGACGCCGGCCGCAGCGTCACCGGGCAGTATCTTTCCGGCAAGCTCAAGATCGAAGTCCCCGCCGTGCGCCGCCCAACGAGCGACAAATGGCTGAAGATCGTTGGCGCCGCGCAGAACAACCTGAAGAGCGTCGACGTCGAAATCCCGCTGGGCAACTTCGTCTGCGTGACCGGGGTGAGCGGCTCGGGCAAAAGCTCGCTAGTCAACGGCATTCTGGTCGAGGCGCTGCGCCGCGACCTGAACGGCGGCGAGGGCGAGCCGGGCGAGCACGAGCGGATCGAGGGCCTGGAGCATCTCGACAAGCTGATCGCCATCGACCAGTCGCCGATCGGCCGCACGCCGCGTTCGAACCCGGCGACCTATATCAAAGTTTTCGACGAAATCCGCAAGCTCTACGCCCAATTGCCCGAGTCGAAAGCCCGCGGCTACAAGGAAGGCCGATTCAGCTTCAACGTGGCCGGCGGCCGCTGCGAGGCATGCGAAGGCAACGGCTCGAACCGGCTGGAGATGGACTTTCTGGCCGACGTCTGGGTCACTTGCCCGGTGTGCGAAGGGCATCGTTTCAGCCGCGAAACGTTGCAGGTGCGGTTCAAGGGCAAGTCGATCGCCGAAGTGCTCGAAATGGACGTGCAGCAGGGGCTGGCCCACTTCGAAAACATCCCCAAAATCCGCCACAAACTGCAAACGCTGCACGACGTCGGGCTCGATTATTTGAAGCTCGGCCAGCCTTCGCCCACGCTCTCGGGCGGCGAGGCGCAGCGCATCAAACTGGCCCGCGAGCTGGTCAAGAAAAGCACCGGCCGCACGCTCTACCTGCTCGACGAGCCGACGACCGGCTTGCACTTCGCCGACATCAGCATGTTGCTCAAGGTGCTGCACGACTTCGTCGAGGCCGGCAACACGGTGCTGGTCGTCGAGCACAATCTCGACGTCATCAAAACGGCCGACTGGCTGATCGATCTCGGTCCCGAAGGGGGCGACGACGGCGGGCGGATCGTGGCCGCCGGCACGCCCGAAGAGGTCGTGCTCGCTCCCGAATCGCACACCGGCGTTGCGTTGGCCTCATTCCTCAAGGGGAGCGAGCACGCCGTCAGCCGCCGCAAGACGCCGCCGCACGCGGCGCATGCCTCGCCCTCGGCCAAGGCGATCAAGGTGCAAGGCGCCCGGCAGCACAATCTCAAGAGTATTGACGTGGAAATCCCCCGCGACCAAATGACCGTTTGCTGCGGGCAAAGCGGCTCGGGCAAAAGCTCGCTGGCCATGGACACGATCTACGCCGAAGGCCAGCGCCGCTACGTCGAAAGCCTCAGCTCCTACGCCCGGCAGTTCGTCGGCCAGATGCAAAAGCCGCAGCTCGACCACATCGAGGGCCTTTCGCCGGCCATCGCGATTGAGCAAAAACACCTGGGCCATACGCCGCGCTCGACCGTCGGCACCGTGACCGAGATTTACGACTACTTGCGAATCCTCTTCGCCCGGCTCGGCAAGCCGCACTGCCCCGATTGCGACGTGCCGATCGGCACGCAATCGACCGACGAAGTGATCGACAAGATCATGGACCACGCCGAGGGGACGAAGCTCTACCTGATGGCGCCCTTGGAGATCCAGGTCGGCGAGAACTACGATTCGCTGTGGGAAGAGATTCGCTCGTCGGGCTATGTCCGCATGCGCGTCGATCGCCAGACGTACCAGGTCGATCAGCCGCCCAAGATCGATCGCCGCCGCAAGCACCTCGTCGAAGTCGTCGTCGATCGGGCCGTGATTCGCTCGGGCAATCGCTCGCGGATCGCCGACAGCATCGAGAGCGCGTTGAATCTCGGCCGCGGCGTGCTGCACGTCGCCTATCCCGATGACGGCGTGCCCGAAGAGAACTGGCGCACCGAGATTCACAGCCAGCACTTGGCATGCGACCGTTGCGGGCGAAGCTTCGAGCCGCTCACGCCGCACAATTTCTCGTTCAACAGTTCGCTCGGCTGGTGCCCGTCGTGCGAGGGGCTGGGGACGCAAACCGGCGCCAACACGGCGGCCTTGCTGCGCGATCCGAAGCTCTCGCTGGCCCAAGGCGCCGTGGCCGTTTGGCCTGAGCCGGAGAACAAATCGTTCCAGTTGATGCTTTCAGCCCTGGCGGCGCAGACCGGCTTGCCGATCGACGTGCCGTTCGAGCAGCTTGCCGCCAAGCATCGGCGGATCGTGCTGCACGGCAGCGGCGAGCAATGGATCGACGTGTATCCGGCCGGGCGGCGCAAAGCGGATGCCGCGACGCCCCTCTATCGCTTTCAATACAAGGGACTCTATCCGGCGTTGGAAGAAGCCTCGCGATTGTCGCAGGGCTTTCGCGGCCGGCTCGAACATCTGGTCGACGAGGTCGAATGTTCGACCTGCGGCGGCAGCCGCTTGCGCGACGATGCCTCGGCCGTGCGGTTCCGCAGCCAAACGATGGAGGAAATCTGCCGCGCGCCGCTGGGCGCGCTGCTGGAGCGTTTCGCCGGCTGGAAGGTGTCGGGCGCCGAGCGCAAGATCGCAGGCGAGTTGGTGCGCGAAGTGACCAACCGGCTGCAATTCCTGGTCGACGTGGGGCTGGAATATCTCTCGCTCGGCCGCGGCGCCCCGACGCTCTCGGGCGGCGAGGCGCAGCGCATCCGCCTGGCCAGCCAGGTGGGCAGCGGTCTGACCGGGGTGCTGTACGTGCTCGACGAGCCGACGATCGGCTTGCACCCGCGAGACAATCGCCGGCTGCTGAAGGCCCTGATGCGGCTCCGCGACTTGGGCAACACGCTGTTGATGGTCGAGCACGACCGCGAAGTGGTCGAGGCGGCCGATCAATTGCTCGACTTCGGGCCGGCGGCGGGCGAGCACGGCGGGCAGATCGTGGCCCGCGGCACGCCGGCGCAGGTGGCCAAGCAAAAAGGCTCCGTCACCGGTCCTTATCTGTCGGGCGCGAAGGCGATCGCCGTGCCGACGAATCGCCGGATGCCGTCGGTGGCGCAGGAGACGACGCGCGTCGCCAAGGCAGTCGCCCGTCGCGGGGTGAAGCTGGCCGGCAAGGCCGCGAAGCTCGCCGACGATCCGCTGCCGCCCGGCGGCGGCTGGCTGGAGATCGTCGGCGCCAAGCACAATAACCTGCGCAACGTCAACGCCCGCATTCCGCTGGGCGCGCTGACCGCGGTGACGGGCGTCAGCGGCAGCGGCAAAAGTTCGCTGGTCGAGGACGTGCTCTATAACGCCCTGGCCCGCACCTTGCACCGCGCCCGCACCTTCCCGGCGCCGCACGAGGCGATCCGCGGCATCGAACTGGTCAACAAGGTGATCCGCGTCGATCAGCAGCCGCTCGGCCACACGCCGACCTCGAACCCCGCGACCTATACCGGCGTGTTCGAGTTGATCCGCGCGCTCTACGCCCAACTGCCCGAGTCGAAGCTGCGCGGCTATACGCCGCGGCGGTTCAGCTTCAACGTGCCGGGCGGACGCTGCGAAAAGTGCGAGGGCGCCGGTCAGCTTTGCATCGAGATGCACTTTCTGCCCGACGTCTGGGTCGAATGCGACGAGTGCCGCGGCCAACGCTACAACCCCGAGACGCTGGCCGTCCGCTATCACGGCGAAAGCATCGCCGACGTGCTCGACATGCCGTGCAGCAGGGCGGTCGAGCTGTTCGCGCACATTCCCAAGATTCGCCGCGTGCTGGAGACCCTGTGCGACGTGGGCTTGGGCTACGTGCGGCTCGGCCAATCGGCGCCGACGCTCTCGGGCGGCGAGGCGCAGCGCGTGAAGCTGGCCGCCGAACTGTCGCGCCCCGACACAGGACAGACGCTGTACCTGCTCGACGAGCCGACGACCGGCTTGCACTTCGACGATCTGGCCAAACTGCTCGACGTGCTGAACCGGCTGGTCGAACTGGGCAATACCGTGGTGGTGATCGAACACAATCTCGACGTGATCAAGACGGCCGACTGGGTGATCGACATCGGCCCCGAGGCGGGCGAAGCCGGCGGGCGCATCGTGGCCGCCGGGACTCCCGAAGACATCGCGGCCCATGCCCGGCAGGCGACAAAGCAAGCCAGCGGCAAGCTGCCGGGCGTGCTCGATCGCTCGCACACCGGCGAGATGCTCGTCGCCGCGCTGGCTGCCGGCCCGCACGTCGAGCGCAAGCGGCACGACTTCGCCGCCGAGGCCGAAACTCGCGAGGGCGATCTCGACATCAACGAGGTCGGTCACGACGCACGCATGCCGTGGGAAGCCGACGGCCGCCGCTGGCACACCCAAGACCGCGTCGGCCGTAGCGGCCAGCCTTGCCGCTGGGACGGCAAGATGCTGGCCGACGTGATCGACAAGATTCACGAACTGGGCGAGTTCAGCCCGACCAACTGGAACAGCCGCACGGTGGTCGAAATCTCCGCCGAGCGCAAGGCCGACGGCTGGTTCATGCACGCGATCACCGGCGAAGAGTGGCTGCTGAAGCTCAAGTTCCGCGTGGCGAAGCGCACCTTTCAGCGCGAAGACCTGGTGGCCAAGCTCGACTTGAAGCCGCTCAACGAGTTGGCCGAACTGCCCGTCTACGGCAGCGAGCCGCGCGTGAAGTGCAAGCAGTTGCGCGGCCCCTGGCAGGAGGTGCAGCTTGCCGTGCATTCGTACAAGGAGATCGACAAGCCCGAGTTCTGGCAGTTCTTGGAGCGGGCCGTGGGGGGCTTCCGGCAGTTTACCCAGCGTCTGGAACAGCAGCCCGAGGACGTGATGCCCTGGAAAGTGCTGGGCCGCAAGTGGCATCTCTCGCGCAAGGGCTTTCCGCCCGGCAAGAAGGTGCATTGGGACGCCGAGGTGCTGGAAGAGCTGTGCGAACTGCTGGCCGAGACGGCGCCGCAGGGGCAGTTTCTGTGGAACAATCAGCAGGTGGTGCATCTGTGCCTGAACGGCCCCGGCGAGCCGTGGGCGACGATCCACACCAAGCGTCCGGCGACGCTGGAATTGACGCTGGCCGGACCCAAGAACCGCTTCGCCTTGGGGCGGATGGCCGAACTGGGCCACGAGCGCGAATTGCAGACCGACCGGCCGGACAAGGACGTCGTCAAGCTGCGGTTCCGCGAAAGCGACGAAGTCGCCAGCGGCGATCTCGCCGAGTTCTTGCGCGAGCACCTCGCGGCCGTTTCCAACGGCAAGAAGAAGTCCGCCAACGCATGAAAGCGCTTTGAATGAACATTCTCTACGAACTCCGGCGCCGGTTCGCGGCTGCGCTGGGCGAGTTGCCCGGCAACGCCGGACTGATGAAAGCGGAAATCGCGGAACTGGCCTCGATGGTCCGTCCCAGCCAGGACGCCAAGTTCGGCGACTACCAGGCCAACTGCGCGATGCCGCTGGGCAAGCGGCTCGGCCGTCCGCCGCGCGACGTGGCCGCCGAATTACTCGCCAACACGAAGCTTGACGACCTTTGCCATCCGGGCGAGATCGCCGGGCCAGGCTTCATCAATTTGCGGCTCAAGGACGAGCGGCTCGTCGAGTTGCTCGCCCGCGCCGTCGGCGACGAACGCCTCGGCGTCGAACCGGCGGCCGAGCCGAAGACTTACGTGGTCGATTTTTCGGGCCCGAACGTCGCCAAACCGATGCACGTCGGCCATATCCGCTCGACCGTAATCGGCGATAGTCTCTACCGGACGCTCAAGTTCCTCGGCCATCGAGTGATCGGCGACAATCACATCGGCGACTGGGGCACGCAATTCGGCATGATTATCTACGGCTTCCGCCATTTTCGCGACGAGGCGGCCTATCGGGCCAGCCCGGTAGACGAACTGGCGCGGCTCTATCGGCTGGTCAACCGCCTCGTCGATTATCATGCAAGCCGCGAGAAGCTCGCGCAGTTGCTGGAAAAAGTCGTTCGCGACGAAGCGACGCTCGAGCGGCAGTCGCCGCAAGCAGTGGCCGGCGATCAGCAGGCCGAAAAGAAAGCGGCCAAGGCGCTCACTGCGCTCAAGGCCGACGTGGCGAAGTCTCGCAAGGAACTGGAAGAATTGCGAGTCAAGCGAGCGGCGATCGAGAACGATCCCTTCTTGGCGCGGCTGGCCGCCGAACATCCCGGGATCGGCGCGGCCGTGCTGGCCGAAACGGCCAAACTGCACGCCGGCGACGCGGAGAACTTGCGATTGTGGCGCGAATTCATGCCGCCCTGCCTGGAGGCGATCGAGCAAGTCTATCGCCGGCTGAGCGTGAAGTTCGACGTGGCGCTGGGCGAAAGTTTTTATCACGATCGCCTGGCCGGCGTGGTCGAGGATCTGCGGCAGCGGGGCGTCGCACGAGAAAGCGATGGCGCGGTTTGCGTATTCTTCGACGATAGCGACGTGCCGATGATCGTGCAAAAGCGCGACGGCGCCTTTTTGTATGCCACGACCGATCTGGCCACGATCCAATACCGCATGGAAACCTGGGCCCCCGATGCCATTTTGTACGTCGTCGATCACCGCCAAAGCGAACACTTCAAAATGCTGTTCGCCGCCGCGCGCCGCTCGGGCTGCGAACGGGTCGAATTCCAGCACATCAGCTTCGGCACGGTGCTCGGCGACGACGGCCGGCCCTACAAGACCCGCTCCGGCGATACGGTCGGCCTGATGGGCCTGCTCGAGGAAGCGGTGGCACGCGCCGGGCAAATCGTCGCCGCCAACGACGACGCCAAACCCGACGGCGCCGAGTTGACGGCCGAAGCCCGGCAGGCGATCGCCGAGCGGGTCGGCATCGCGGCCTTGAAATACGCCGATCTATCGCAAAACCGCACCAGCGATTACGTGTTCAGTTACGACAAGATGTTGGCCATGACCGGCAACACGGCGACATACATGCAGTACGCCTATGCCCGCGTGCGTAGCATTTTCCGCAAGGGTTCGATCGACGTCGACGCCTTGTGCGCAAAGAGGCCCGCGCTGCGGCTCGACGCCCCCGCCGAACGCGCGCTGGCGCTGGCGATCTTGCGGTTCTCCGAGGCGTTGGAATTCACCGTCGCCGATTACCGTCCAAACCAGCTCACGACCTACCTGTTCGACCTGGCGAACGCTTATTCGACGTTCTTCGAACAGTGCCCGGTGCTCAAGGCCGAGACGCCGGACCTGCGCGAGAGCCGGTTGTCGCTCTGCGATCTCACGGCCCGCACGCTCCGGCAAGGGTTGGAGCTGCTGGGCATCGAGGTCGTCGACAGAATGTAGAAGCCGGGGCGGACTTCTCGCCCGGGGGGCGCCCCCTTATTCGCCGCCCGTGCCACCACGGTCCATGGTGACCGTGAAGCCCAACCCGCAGCCGCATAGAAAAGCCAAAGTTCGTGTCTCGCGCTCGCGCAGCGGCTGGTTGGGCCATTGCTCCGGTCCATACTGCACCGACTCCCCGCACGGGTTGACATTCGCGCTTCCGCACCGCGGACAATTCGGAGGCGCCGGTGAGGGATGATCGGCCATTGAAAGTGCGGCCCCGCCTGTCATCGATCGCAAACGCCGCCGCCAAAGCGCGGTCCGGCGAAAAAGGGGCTTCGCTAAAACGGCCAGGCCCTACGGGCTCGACCGCATGGGATTTGCCAGCAAGGGCTCGAGGGCCGCCAAGCTGACGGGTTTTACCAAGTGCGCCGAGCAACCTGCATCGGCGGATTGCTGCATGTCCTCGGCCTGTCCCCAGCCCGTCAACGCAACAATCACTACGTCCCTTCCATAGGGCGTTTGCCGGATCCGTCTCGCCGCCTCGTAGCCGTTCAAGTGCGGCATGCCGACGTCCATCAGAATGACCTCGGGCAGGAATTCCGCGGCGGCGTCCACCGCTTCCAGGCCGTCGCCGGCCGTCCGGACTTCATGACCTTGAATCCGCAACAGCGCGCTCAACGTGTAGCGCGCATCTTCGTTGTCATCCGCCACCAAAACGCGCCGCTTCACTCCGGCGGCGCGGTTTTCCTCGCGAGGAATTGCGGCGGCATCGGGCGGGGTTACCGCGATCGGCAGTCGCACGACGAACGCGCTGCCTTTGCCCGGCCCGTCGCTTTCGGCGTGGATCGCGCCGCCATGCAGTTCGACAAGCCGCCGCACGAGTGTCAAACCGATCCCCAATCCTCCCTGACGCTGGTCCATCGAGCGATCGACTTGCCGGAACATGTCGAAGACATAGGCCAACGCATCGCACGCAATGCCGACCCCGTTATCGCGCACGGTAACCAGCACCTCGCCGCCGCACTCGCGGGCCTCGATCGCGATCCGCCCGCCAGGCTCGGTGTATTTGGCGCTGTTGTTCAAGAGATTGGCGAAGACTTGCGACATCCGCGTCGGATCGACGTCCACGAAAACCGGCCGCGCCGGCAACGCGATGGTCAGCTCGTGGCCGCCTGCATCGATCCAGGGGCGGCTCGTTTCGACGGCGCTCGTCACGACCGTCGCCAACTCCACGCGCTGCCTTCGCAGTTCGATCTTGTCGCGAGTAATTCGGCTGACGTCGAGCAAATCGTCGACCAACCGGGTCATGTGCTGCAATTGCCGCTCCATGATGTTCCGGGCGCCTTCGGCGACGGCCGCGGTACACTGGCCACTTTTGAGCACTTCCAAAGCGGTTTGGACGGGCGCCAACGGATTGCGCAGCTCGTGGGCCAGGGTGGCCAGGAATTCATCCTTGCGGCGGTCCGCGGCGCGCAGCGCCTGTTCCGCTTCCCAAAGATGCGTCACGTCTCGCGTGAAACAGCGCGTGTAGGCGAACTTTCCATTCACGAAGCAAGCGCTGGAATTGATCAATACGTGCTTGATGGAGCCGTTCTTGCAGCGCAAACGGGCCGGTAGATTCTCCAATGTCTCGCCGCGCAGCAGCTTTTCCAGGATCGCATGGATCACGTCCTCGTCGGCATGAAAGTCGGCGATGTGACGGCCCACGTACTCCTCGATCGCGTACCCCACAAGGTCGCACTCGGCCTTGTTCGCCCAGAGAATTGTCCCGTCGGGCCCTACTTTGTGGAGGCCTTCGGTCGCGTTGTCGAAAAAATCGGCCAGCTCGCGTTCTCGCTGGGAAAGCGTCTGCTCCGCTTCGCGCCGATGTGCGATCTCGACTTCCAGCGAGCGGGCCTTTTGCTGCAAGAGGGCGATCGCGCGCAGCCGATCGTCCAGGTCCGAAACAGCGGCATAGCTCTCGCTGGGAACGACCCGCGAATGGCAGGCGCAGATGCCCTCGAACGGCGCCGAGTGGTCCTCCTCGCCGAAATCGGCGATGGGATAGGCGCAAAACAGGGCGAAGCGGCGCCGCTCGCCCAACTCGTTCCACAGTTCCTCGAGCCGAATGGCGCCATCGCGATTACCGTCGGCCCACAGCAGCGCCACCATCTCTCCGAAGGCGTGGATGCGCAGACCGGCCCCCGCGAGCGTCGCCACGACTTCGCCGGCGGTCTCGGCGAAGCGCTGTCGATCGGGCGACCCGTCGACCATGAATTTCGAGAGCGTTTCGGCGGCGTCCAGCAAAACCAATCGGCCGGCCGCCACGGTCTCCGCAATGTCAATTCCGCAATGGCTGAGTTTTCTCGCGAGTGCAGCGCGATGCGCCGGCGTGGCGATGGCGATGCTCGCCTGGCCCGCGGTCAGCGCGGCGCCGACGAATCCACTGACAGAATCGATGAGGAATTCGTCGCTCTCATAGAATTGGACGAAGTGTTCCGACTCGCCCATCTGGCTCCAGTCGACCCGGGGCGCAACCGACTCGTCCGTCAGCTTCGAAAGATCGGCCGAGCGAAGAACGCCCTCCAAATCCTCATGCAGGTAGATGCGGTAGCCGTTTTGGGGGTGCCGCCGCGGCTTGAGCTTGCCGGTTCGGTCCCAGTTGCGGAGCGTGGCCGTCGAAACGCCAAGAAATGCGGCGGCCTCGCCGACAGTGTGATATTCAGAGAAATTCGGGCTGCTGCCGAGTCGAGTCATTGGTCGGCGCCTTGGAAAACCTTACAAAAGGTTGTCATGCCCGTACACGATATACGGGCAAGTCCAATTGGTCAACCAAGCCGAATGGCGGCAAAGCCGCCCTAGCGCACGCGCCGGGCGTTTTCGAGCAGCACTGTCTCGACCGGGAGCTTCTCGAATTGCTCCGTGGCCTGGACTTCGATTTGCCCCATCCGATCGAGTACTTCGAGCCCCTCGATCACTTCGCCGAACACGCAAAACCCGAATTCTTCGGGTGATTCGCCGCGATGGTCGAGGTTCGGATTGTCGCTCAGATTGATGAAGAACTGGCTGGTGGAACTGTCAATCTCGTCCGGCTGGCGGGCCATCGCAATTGCGCCGCGGACGTTCTTCAACCCGTTGTCGGCTTCATTGGGGATCGGGTAGCGGTTGTCCTTTTCCGTCAAATCGGCCGTATAGCTGCCGCCGAGCACGACGTAGCCCTCTTCGATCTGATGAAAGATCGTCTGGTTGTAGTGTCCGCTCTGGACGTAATGCAGAAAATTGTTGACCGTCCGCGGGGCGCGCTTGGCATCGAGCCGGACGGTCAATTCGCCCAGCGAGGTCTTGAGCACGACTGTCGGATAATACTCGGGATTAGGCTCTTTCAAGACGATCGGCTCGGCCGGGGCCGGCTTTTGCGGGCCGTCGGCTTCCGCGGCGGCGCCGGCATCGGCCTCGGCGGCGGCGGGTTCGTTCGAGTGGCCGCAGCCCGCCAGCCCCAAGCACAGCAGCAAGGCAAAGCGGAGCGGAAGTTTCCAGACGTGTCGCATGAATCGATTCGCCTCCGTGCATCGAACCAAAAACGAACGATCGACGTTGACGAAAAGTCAGCCGACCGACGCCCCTTGGGCCTGCCTGCCCGCCAGTGGGCGGGTATCATCCGCGGATTGCCTGTTTGGTGCAAGCTCGGTTCTTGAGTCGTGCGGGTTGCCGGGTTGCCCCTTCGGCGGCCTGGCGAATTTGGCCCTCGGACGGACCCTTTTTGTTACAATAACAGCATGTATAGTCGGTGGTTCAGCGCAGTCATCGTTCTGTTTTGGGCCGCCACCATGGGGTGGCTGTTCCAGCAGAAGATTCTGCCGCCGCTAGTCGTCGGCGACCCGCCCACTTATCGCGACATCATCGCCGACCGGCAGGCGGTCGAGCAGCCGGCGGGTTGGACAATTTATCTCGACAACCAACCTCTCGGCTGGACGACCAGCCATCCCCGGCTGCTCGACAACGGCGTTACCGATTTTCACAGCCGCGTCCATTTGACCCGCCTGCCCTTGGAAGAGGTCACGCCGGCATGGATGAAATCGCTGCTGCGAATGGTCGATCGCGAAGGCAGTCTGGGCGAATTGGCCATGAACGTGGACGTCGAAGGCAACCTCGAAGTCGATCCGCTGGGGCGCCCGATCGGCTTCAATTCGACGGCATTGTTCGGCGAGAATGGCGCAAGCCGCGACGACCGCGGCGATTTGCTCCCCGGCCAACTCGATACGCGCTTCAAGATCTCGATTCAAGGCGTGATGGAAGGCCGCCAACTGAAGCTCAAGGTGCGTTCGGGCGAGTTCGTCTACAACACCGCCGCGTACCTTTCGCCCGACGCCTTGATGAGCGACGCGCTGACGCCCCAGGCCCGGCTGCCGAATTTGAGAGTCGGCCAATCTTGGACCGTTCCCATCTACAGTCCCTTGCGTCCGCCGAACAGCCCGCTAGAAATGTTGCACGCCAAGGTGGAACGCCGCGAGTTGATCGTTTGGCAGGAGCGGGTCGCGCCCGTCTATCTGATCGTGTTTCGCAGCGATCCCGGTTCGGAGCTGACCAACAACCGCGAGGCCCGGGCCAAGGCCTGGGTCGACCTGAAAGGCAACGTGCTGAAGCAAGAGCTCATGTTGTCGGCCGCGCGGTTGACTTTCGAACGTTTACCCGACGATCACAAGCTGCTCGGCGCCCCATGATCGAGTTCGAGAACGTGACGCGAACCTACGGCCGGAAGGTGGCCGTGGCCGGGCTGAGCCTGGTCGTTCCGGCGGGCCAGGTGTTCGCGTTTCTCGGTCCCAACGGGGCGGGCAAGACCACGGCGATCAAGATGCTGGTGGGATTGCTGCGCCCCAGTTCCGGCCACGTTCGGCTGGGCGGATACGATCTGTCGACCGACGCCCGCCGGGCCTGCGGTTTGCTGGGCTACGTGCCCGACGTCCCGTTCCTTTACGACAAACTGACGGGGCGCGAAGTCTTGCACTTCATCGCCGGCATGCACGGCCTCGACGAGCGGGCCGCCGTGGAGCGCGTGCATCGAGAAATGGCCCATTTCGAGCTCGACGAGTTCATCGACGAACTGGCCGAGACCTACTCGCACGGTATGAAGCAGCGGCTGGTTTTCGCCGCCGCGATGTTGCACGACCCGGCCGTCTTGGTCATCGACGAGCCGTTGGTCGGCCTCGATCCGCGCAGCGCCCGGCTCGTGAAAAACCTGCTGCGCGAGAAGGCCAACCGGGGCGCCGCGATCTTGATGTCGACGCACCTGCTCGACGTGGCCGAGGAAATCGCCGACCGCATCGGCATCATCGACCGCGGCAAGCTATTATGCGCGGGAACGCTGGAGGAACTGCGGCAATCGCTTTCGCAACGCCACAGTTCGCTGGAACAGCTTTTCTTGGAAGTCACCGCCGCGAGCGGCGAGAGTGCGGCGCCCGCCGAAGCACTGGAACACCATCGCTCGGAATGACCCGCTCGGCCCAAGCGTCATGACGACCCAACCCGCCCGAAAACTGCCGCCGCCAGTCGTTCCGCCGCCGCGGTTGCTCGGCGCCCCGGAAGAGGCCCGGCTGTTCTGGCGGCTGCGCTGGCGGCTGGCTTCGAATATCTTTCGCCAGGCCTTCCAGCAAGCGCGGTTCCGCATGTCGCTCGTCACGCTGCTGACCGGGCTGCTGTGGGTCGGACTGTTCGGACTGTTCGCCCAGGGGTTTCACTTCCTGAAAACGACCATTCCCGAGTCCGTCACCCACGATGAAACGGCCCGCGCCGTGTTCAGCATTTTCTTCGTGTCGTTGACCGTGATGTTGGTTCTGTCCACGGGGATCATCCTCTACGGCGGTCTCTTCCGCTCGGCTGAGGTGCGGTTTCTGTTCAGTTTGCCGGTCCGGGTCGAACGCATCTTTCTGCACAAATTCCAAGAGGCCGTGCTGTTCAGCAGTTGGGGCTTTCTGCTGTTGGGCACGCCGATGTTGGTCGCCTACGGGGTCGTCGAAGAGGGGAGTTGGTACTATTTCGCCGCGATCATTCCTTTCACGCTGAGCTTCGTCTACATTCCCGGCGCCATCGGGGCGATTCTCGTGCTGCTCATCGTGCGCTGGCTGCCGGGAGACCGCCGAAAACTACTTTGGCTGGCCGGCGGGCTGCTGGCCTTGACCGCCGCCGCCGTCAGTTGGTCGATCCGGCGGAACATCGACAACGACTTGCTGACTCCGGCCTGGTTCCAGGAGATGCTGGCCCGGCTGCGGTTCAGCGAGACGCGGCTGTTGCCGAGCTGGTGGCTCAGTTCCGGACTGCTGGAAGCGGTGCGCGCCGGTTGGGACACTGCCGAGGGGCGGCGTGCCTTGTCTGAAAGCGTGATGTTTCTGGCGCTGACCATTTCCAACGCCCTATTCCTGCACCAGTTGGCGATCTGGGCGGCAGCCGGGCTGTACCGCGGCGGCTACAGTGCGCTGCACGCCGAGCGCCCTTCGCGCAAGCGGCTGAAGCCCGCGCGATTCGACTCGCTCGTCCTGCGCGCCGCGTTCTTCTTGACCCCGGCCATGCGGCTGCTGATCGTCAAAGATCTACGTCTGTTCCGGCGAGATCCGGTGCAATGGCTGCAATTCTTGATCTTCTTCGGCCTGCTGGCCCTGTACTTTCTCAATATCCGCCGGCTCAGCTACGACGTGAACTATGTCAGTTGGGTCACGATGATCAGCTTTCTCAATCTGGCCGTGGTGGGGCTGATCCTGTCGACGTTCACCACGCGATTCATTTTTCCGATGATCAGCCTGGAAGGCCGCCGCTTTTGGATTTTGGGGCTGCTGCCGGTCAAGCGGGAAACCATTTTGTGGGGCAAGTTTTTGTTCGCGGCCGTCGGCTCGGTGGTTCCCAGCACGCTCTTGATCCTCTTGAGCGACTTCATGTTGCGCGTCTCGCCGCTCGTCGTCGCCGTCCACGTGCTGGCCTGCTGCGTTCTCTGCTCGGGCCTGTCGGGGATCGCCGTGGGCCTCGGCGCCAAGATGCCGAACTTGCGCGACGACTCGCCCTCGCGAATCGCAGCGGGCTTCGGCGGCACGCTGAATCTGGTCATCAGCACCGGCTACATCGCGGCGGTCGTGCTGTTGACCGCGCTGCCGTGCCATTTCTATCTGGCGGCCGCCGGAGGGCTGGGGGCCCCGCTCGACGCCACGACCGACCGCCTCTGGAACTGGCTCCTGGCCGGCGCCGCGGGGAGCATCGTGCTGGGCGTCGTGGCCACGCTGCTGCCCTTGAGAATCGGCTTCAAAGCCTTCCGGGATTTGGAGTTCTAGCTCGCATCGCAAATCGGCCTGGAATCTCCCGGCGATAGCGATTACACTCCCGGCCATTTCACCGCGAGGGCCGCCTCCGACGCTCTGCCGGGCAATCGAGGCGCACGCCGCCAGTACGTGCAACGCATGTCCCATCCAAGGAAGCATCGCATGACGCGCAATGCCTGGTTGTTCGCCGGAGTAGCGATCGTCCTCAGTTCGCAGGCCGCGTTGCCTCGCGCCGCGGCGGCGCCGCCCTGGGAAAAGATCCCCATCTTCCAGCGCATCGATGCCGATCCGGACAAGGAGTACGTGCTCACCGAAAGCCGCGGGCCGTGGATCATCATGGTCGCCTCGTTCGCCGGCGAGCAGGCCGCCGAGCAAGCCAAGGAATTGGTGCTCGAACTGCGCTCGCGGTACAAGCTGCATGCCTACACGCACGAGATCGATTTCGATTTCAACAAGAACGACCGGAAAGACGCCGACCAGGAACCTAGCTACCACCGCCGCCGGATGCGCTACCAGGTCGAGAAGATGAAAGAGATCGCGGTGATCGTCGGCGATTTTCCATCGGTCGACGATCCGCAGGCCCAAAGGGTGCTCAAGAAGATCCGGGCGTCGGAGCCCGATTGCTTGAACTCCGCCAAACGCGCGAAGCAGGGCAAAGGCGAATATCGCACGCTCGCCAAC
Source organism: Pirellulales bacterium (assembly GCA_035606815.1). GTDB lineage: Bacteria > Planctomycetota > Planctomycetia > Pirellulales > JAICIG01 > JAICIG01. The sequence continues at coordinate 6,699 of DATNEC010000023.1, read as the reverse complement.
TTGCGGCGCATTCAGCAAGAGATCAACCGCCAGTTGGAGATGGAGAATTACGCCAAAGGCTCGCTGGGCCACGCCTTCATCACCACCAACCCGCTGCTGCCCGACAGCTATTTCGCGCCCAAGGGCATCGACGACGTGGTGCTGGAAATGAACGAACCGGTGAAGTACAGTTTGCTCAAGTGCCCGGGCAAGTATTCCTGCAAGGTGGCCACGTTCACCGGCAGCGTGCTGATCGACCAGCGGCTGATCGAACAAGTGGAGCAACAAGGCAAGAAGCTTCCGAGCCGATTGGAGCAAGCGGCGCTGGCGGCGAACAAGCTCACGCTCGCCTTGCGGGCGAAAGGCTACGAGGCTTACGAGTTCCACGATCGCTACGCCAGCATGGTGACGGTCGGCAGCTTCAACGCGGTGGGCGTTCCCCAGCCCAATGGCCAAATCGAGATCGACCCCCGGTTGCACGCCATCATGGAGACCTTTAGCGCCGACAAGCAGATCGTCCCCGGAAGCGCGACGCCCAAGGTCGGCAAGGTCAAGGACTGCATCGGCATTCCCTTTGACGTGCAGGCCATGCCGATCGAAGTGCCGCAGCGGGCGATCAGCAAAGCTTACGATCGCCCTCTGTTCAGTTCTCGATAGTCGTCTCTTCAGCAGCATCCTGTAGCGGCCGTGAAGCATTCTCCTCCGATTCTGGTGCTGGGCACGGCCAATCGCAAAAAGGGGCTGGAACTGGCCGAGTTGGTCGCGCCGCTGGGACTCGAAGTCCGCACGTTGGCCGATTTTCCGCAGGCCCTCTCCGTCGCCGAAACCGGCGATACGTTCGCCGCCAACGCCGCCTTGAAGGCGATCGGGCAGGCCAAGCATCTGGGCCAGTGGGTATTGGCCGACGACAGCGGTTTGGCGGTCGACGCGCTCGGCGGAGCGCCGGGCGTGTACTCGGCGCGCTATGCCGGCCCAGGCGCTTCCGATGAAGACAACAACCGCCGCTTGCTTGCCGAGTTGGCCGACGCGCCGCTCGAGCGCCGCACGGCGCATTACGTCTGCCATGCCACGCTCGCCGACCCGGCCGGCGCGATTCGGGCCGAGGCGGAAGACTACTGCCACGGCCGCATTCTGACCGATTACCGCGGCGCCGGCGGATTCGGCTACGATCCCCTGTTCGAAATCATCGAGTATCACCGCACGTTCGGCGAGTTGAGCCCCGCGGTGAAAGCCGTGCTGAGCCACCGCGGCCGTGCGATGCGCCAATTGCTGCCGGCGCTGCGGGGCCTGCTGGCCGAGGACGCCTGGCGATAGCGACCGTCCTGGATGGCGGCCGTCCAAGCGAGAGGCTTGAACGAGGACGGTCAACCGTCTGGTCCTCAGCGCCGTCAATCTTTCCCGCTCCTCTTTAATGAACGCTGATCGTGGCTTTTTTGGGCCGGAAGCAGCGTATCACGTGTTAAGTCGCAATTCGGCATTTTATTTGCGGCCTTGAGATGCCTATTGGCCCGCCACCTTACCCGCTAACGCTGGGGAGATACTTATGGAACTCTGGGAAATCCATCCTGCAATCGTCCACTTTCCAATCGCCTTTCTGATTGGCGCCGTATGCTATGACCTCTACCTATGGACGAAGGGCGAACGAGGTCCGTCGGGCACGGTGAACGGTTTATACATTGTCGGCGTTTTGAGCGCCGCTTTAGCGGCGCCGGCGGGGCTGCTGGCATTCTTCAAAGGCCCAGCGTCGTTCACGGATGAGGCCGCCCGGACCGTGTGGTGGCACATCGGCGCTGCCGTTACGCAATTCGTTCTGTTTGCGGTGATCGCCGTCGTTCGCTGGCGCCATCGCCGCGACGCCAGTCCTGGTTGGACGCGAGTCGTCGCTCTCCTGGCCGGACTCATTCTCGTGTTCGCGGGCTACGAAGGCGGCTTCATGGTTTACCACGGTGCGACGGGCATTGAACCGCAGTTGTTAGCGCGCGATTTGCGCGCCAAGCAAGAGCAGAAAGCCGAAACCGCCAGACAGGCCGGCGAACCGGGCAGCGTAACTCGTTAGATTATCGCTCAACGTCTCGACGCGGCCTGATGCATGAATCGCGATTGGATGTTCGGCGTCGCAATGGCCCTGGCGGTGGCGCTGTACCCAAATCTGATTGAGGCCGCCGTCTATTCGTACGACTTACAGGATGCCGGCGCAAAGTGTTGGCTGATTTTCTTTTCGACAGCCGGCCCAGCGCTGGTCGCGCCCGTTCTGTTCGGCATTCGAACGACTCGCACGGGCGATCTGGCCACGCCCCGGCGGCCGCACGTCGCGCGCTTGCTCGCCGGGTTGGGGATCAGCGGGATCTTTGCAGCCGGCTATTTTTTGGCGGTCCTCGGTTTCGGCGCTCAGGCCGGGCTTGGTCCCGGTCTCGCTGAGATCATCGATTCCAGCTTTTTTCCGATCGCATATATCGCTTGGCTCGCGCTGGTGAGCAATGATCCGCACCGGCGGCAGTCGCGGCCGCCATTCCGTGCGGTCATAGGAGCGATTGTGATCTGCGTAGGTCTGCTTATCTTGGGCGCCGCCTCGAAGCTTGGGCGGGGAAGTGAATCGATCGCCGAGCAACTCCTGACTCCCGGGCCCAACCAGTTGCTGATGCTTTGCGCTGTGGCCGGCGCCGCCGCGGCGGCGATCGCGCTGTGGTTGCTGCGGCAGCTCGTGCGCACCAATACGGTCGCGTTGGGCGGCGCCATCGCGTTCCGTTACGGCGCGCCTGCGGTCGTTTTTCTGTTGGTGGCGCTATTGCGATCGGGTCTCCACGGCCTCCACAATGTCGGCCTGGCGCCTGTCCTGACGACCTTGATTGGCGGGGCAATCTTGGTCAACTGCATCTACCTGGCGGCAATTCGAATCGACAGCGATTTGGTGCAAGCCGCTGCGATGGGCCTGGTCCCCCTTTTTACGTTGGCTCTGGAACGAGCGGGAAGCGCGCTAGCGCTCTTGCATTCTCGCGCTCAATTCGACAAGCCGGTCTTTTGGCTTGGCTTCGCCATTGCCGTCGTAGGAATCGTCTTGGCATGGCGCGATCCTGTCGTCCGACGCGGAGATTAAAGGCCATTCAGGCCGAGCCGACGCACGTAGACGCACTGGCCGGATGGGCCAAGATTGCCAACTTGCCCAACTTGGCCCAAGATGGCGCGCAGTCAGTGGCCGCCTTCGCCATTTCATTTTCCATTGCGCCGAAATCCTCTCGGATCGCTCGCCTGGGCAAGCCCGCATGTCGGATGCGAGCGAAGGCGGCCAAACCTCGCGCGAAGATTTCGGGCAACGAGTGGCCATCTTCGCGAGTCCGTCAGCCTTGGTTCCGATAGAGGGGGTCAGCGCGAGGCTCGTTCCCTATCTTACCCATAGAGTGGCTTGGCGGAGCAGAGATTGCGTTTCTTGATGGCGTCCTCATCTTGCTCTGCTGTCCAAAGGGCGTTTCCCGTTGATGCGGATGATGTTGGTTTGGATAAACGACGCATCGCTGGGGGCGCCAAGCCCCGGCAAAACCCGAAAGACGCGGCAGTTCGGCAACGCCGCTTCGAGCGAGGCAAGCGCCTCATCGCTGAAGTGGTCGTTCCGGCCAACTTCCGAATCGGAGAACGGCATTTCCACGAAGATCTGCCGGAGTTCCGGCAGTCGCTGCAACTGAGGAACCAGGCTTCGCAGGCATTCGTCCGCGGTGCGACCGGGGTCGATCGGTTTGGACTCCGACTCGGAAAGTTCGCCGCCGGACCTTGCCGAACGCGACCTTGCCTGCCACGGCAATTCAACGGCCGGGACCGCTTGGAAGTATTCGGCGCCGATGAATTTCGCCAATCGGTCCGGCGGGTCGCCTTGGGCGCCGGGCGATGCCACTATTTCGAGCGTTCCCGAGGAGAACGCGAAATACGACCGGCCGGGCTGCCAGTCGTACAATACCGTCCCGCCGAGCGCCTCGATCCGCCGCACCGCCTCTCGCTGGCGATGGGCGCGGTCGGTCTTCCAACCGAGCCAGACGCCCAACGCGGTGATCGCGACGAGCACGCTCCGGAGCGAGACCTGAAACCACCGTCGGTTCAGCTTCACGGCCCGAGTCCTTCAATCGCCCGGGATTTCGTTTTGGGATGCCTCAAAAAACGCAAGGCTCCATTGCACTTGCGGCCAGAACTCCCCACAGATTCTACCGACGAGCCAAAAAAAGAACCCCGGCAAGGCGGGGCAGGTACCTTTACCGGGGTCTGTCGGCCCGAAGGCCAACGCTTCCTAATTTAACCGAGCGGCGGCGGAAAGCAATTGGCATTCAATCGCAATTTTGGCGATTCTTTCCAATTCGAGCGGCCTCGCGCCGCCGCAGACCGCGTCGCGGGGAAAGAATCTTCGATTGCTTCGGCCCTAACCCCTTGACAACCGAGACTTTCCTCAAGCCAACAGCTCTCGGGGCAAGCGACGAGCGGCCAGCCACGAGCAAGCGGTGAAGCCGGCGCTCACGATCAGCAGTGCGTAGAAGCCGATCCCGGCGCCCCAATGAGAAGTCGCCAATTCATAACAATAGCCGCCTAACCAGGTCGAACAGCCGGCGGCGATATTGCAGGCGGCCATCAGCAGCGCGAACACGGTCCCCGCGGCCTGCAGCGGACAGGCCCGGGCGGCCAGGTCCAACAGAATCATGTTCGCCAGCATGTAGGAAAAGCCCGCCAGCAAGCTGACCGAGGTGGCCGAAGTTCCCGCCACCAGCGGCCAATAGGCCAGCGTGCTGATGATGCCGCAGACGATCGAGCCGGGAACGAGCCAGCGCATGGGAATGCGGCGGCAGCAGAGACCGTAGAGCACGCAGGCGGCGATCGATCCGACCGCGATGACCGACACCGTCTGGCCATACGACTGCTCGCTGAACGCAAGGGCTTCGGTCATGTGCAGATACAGCACCGACTGCGAAAAGGGATTGAAGTGCCAGGCGAACATGAAACCGCCCACCGCCAGCAACTTCGGCGAGCGAACGGCCTCCCAGAGGGCTCGGCTGCCCGGCCGGAGACCTTCTCGCGGCGCCGTGCCGCGCGGTTCGCGGACGTAGAGAATCGAAATCAACAAGGTGGCGGCGGTCAAAACCCCGCACAGCAAGAAGCCTAGTTGCTGTTGGTGGTCCTCCGTCAACCGGCCTCCCCAGACGCCGGTTAGCAAAGTGGCCACGTAGCCGGCCCCGCAACAGATCGACTGCAGGTGGCCGGTGATGCTCAGCGACTGGCCGGCTTCCACCATCAGCGCGTCGAGCACGACGTCGGAGACGGTGATCGCCAGGGCCGGCAGCAACAAAGCGACAAACAACAGGTTGCGGGCGCCCGCCGATAGCGGCAGCAGGTAGAGGGCTAAAAAGCAGACGCTAGCGGCCAGAGCGGCCACGATCAGGTAGCTCTTGCGGCGATAGCCGGCCAAAGGCACGAAGTCGGAAAGCAGGCCGCACAAAGGCTTTAGGCACCAGGGAAAACCGAGCAAGGCCACGAAAGTGGCAATCTCGTGCGGATTGCAGCCCCATTCCTTGAGCAAGGCGTGGATGGGTTGCGTGATCAGGCCGGTGGTCGGTTCGCCGATGCCCTGAATGAACGACATCGTGCCAAACAGGATCGACAAGCCGAAGATTTGTCGGCGCATTACGCCCAGTGCTTAAAAAAGTGCAGGCCCACGACTACCGTGCGGGCAGAATTGCCCGTGCCACGTTGTTCTCCCGCATTCGGCGCCGTCCGACGAAATTCGGCGACCAGTTCATCGGACAATCGCCGCGGCAAACTGAAGGATTTTCGCCGACTTTCGAAATGCCGCAACTCGTGCGCCGCCCCATTGACCGTCGAGCACTCCCTTGCGCGGGGCGGCCGGCGATCAATGCGGCGAGGAGATTTACTGAAAACGAATCGTCGGGTCAACCCCGCCGTTCGCTCGGGCGGGCATTGGGCGCGCGAGAAGGGAGGCTCGAGCGGCGCCAAGACGGCAGAACCACCGTTGGGCGCCGCGGCTATGCCGCCAGATCGATCGGCCCGCTAGGGCACTTGAGCTGAAACAGCCCGAAGATCTCCTGCCGCGTCAGCCCCGCATGCTTGTGCGACTCGGTGTCGGAGAAGATCGTGTCGAAGATCTCGCGCTTTTCTTCGAGGATTTGGTTGATCCGCTCTTCGATCGTGCCCAGGGCCAGAAATCGCGTGACCGTCACCGGGCCGGCGGCGCCGATGCGATGCACGCGGTTGATGGCTTGGTCTTCGACGGCCGGGTTCCACCAACGATCGAATAGAAACACATACTGCGCGAATTGCAGATTCAGCCCCACGCTGCCGGCCCCGTAGCTGATGAGCAGCAGCGGCCGATTGGGGTTTTCCTTGAACTCGCGCAGGACTTCGTCGCGTTTGCGCGAAGGCACGCCGCCGTGGTACGAAAGCGGATGGAACGATTTGAGCCGTCGATCGAGCTGATTCAGCGTGCCAACCCACTGGCTGAAGACGAGCGCCTTCTGGCCGCTGGCCGCGATCTCTTCCATGTCGGCCGCCAGCCGTTCGAGCTTGGCGCTTTCGCCGGTCGCGGGGTCGAAGTTGCAAATCTGCTTGAGCCGCAGCACAAGCTCGAAGACGTGCTGGATCGTGGCGCCTTGGCCCAGCTCGGTCAGCCGCAGCACGCCTTCCTCCTCGGCCAGGCGGTAGGTCTCGCGCTGCTCGGGGGTCAGCGCCACGTCG